>NZ_NHRQ01000023.1:0-44425 GCF_002165335.1 Acinetobacter sp. WCHA29 | reverse complement strand
ACCTAACTAATCTAGCCAAATCCTTGTTTCTCAACAAGTTTTTATCTGCATCACCGCCGATGGATGTGCATTCTACACCATTCCTCTCCCAACACAACCCCCTTCCCTAATCTTTTTATTTAAGTGGACGTTTTTAAACCAAAATCACAATTTTTCTTATATTTTTCGACCGAATTTGTTTTAATAAGAAGAGAACAACTAAACTGTATACCTTATATCTATGTTTTGCGTCATGCAGCGCAATCATTCTAATGACTGTATTTCGCTCTAATGGCGACGAAGGACTTATATGCATTACTCAAATTACATCTTGCTGGGGCTGTTAACTGCTGGGGCATACTCACCTGTATTAGCACAAGAAGTTCAAAACGAGCCATCTATTCAAACAAGCTCTGTGGCAAATACCAACAATCAACAATCGACATCGACGATTCAAGCCATAAAAGATTTAAAACATATCACTAGAAATGATTTAAAGATCAATGCAAACGCTGCCCAACCTGATGCTGTAAAAGATCCTTTACAACCATTGAATAGACAGATCTTTGCTTTAAATGATGCTTTGGATCGTAATTTATTAAAACCTGTTGCAATACAATATGTGGCAAAAGTTCCAGAAGAAGTCCGTACTCCTTATCGCCAATTTAGGAAAAATCTAGGTGAACCTTGGAATGCAGTCAACCAATTAATCCAAGGACGACCAACTCGCGCTGCCAAGACATTAGGTCGTTTCACGATTAATACGCTTACAACACTAGGTTTTGCTGATCCTGCCCGTCGTTTAGGCCTAACCACTGAAGAGGAAAGTTTTGGCGTCACTTTAGGTTACTACGGTGTACCATCAGGTCCTTACGTGATGCTGCCATTTTTTGGTCCAAGCACATTCCGTGACGGTTTTGGTTTAGCAACAGATAGTTTTGGTCGCCCACAAAAATATTTATTAGATGATCAAGAAGGTATTTATTGGTCTACTAATTTATTACAAGCAATTGATGCTCGCTCACAAATTTTGGATATTGAAGAAAGCTTAAAAGGCGATAAATATTCAATGATCCGTGATTTTTACTTACAACGTAAAGCCTTCCAAATCGCTGAAAAGCATGGAGATTCGGCAGATGTTTCATTTGTAAGTGACGAAGATGATAATAACGATCAATCAGGTGATGACAAATAATCTCTTAGGAACTTTAAATGATAGACTTATGTATTAATTTAAAGTTTTAGCAATACTATGTTTTTCATCATATTTCATCTATGATGAATTAAAAAATGATCATACAAATACAAAAGGTCGGCTGTTTATCTATGTATTTTATTCAACCCACACGCTCAATATCTTATTTAGAACAAGCACTAAATGAGTTACCGAGTTTACAAATCATTCATATCGATGATTTAGATTTGTATGATCAAACAATAATTGCTATTGCCGATGTACAAGATTTTTTAAAATACCAATGGAAATTACCTACAATTGTTCTTGCTTTTGAACATGAAGGAACTGCATTAGCTCAAGCATGGGAAATGGGTGCGTTGGCAGGATGGATTTGGAGTGAATTACCCAAAAATCCTGTTCACTCATTGTTTAAAATCGATGCTCAATATAAACGTAATCAAGATAGTAGAGATTTACCTTCCGCCGCAGAACTACAAAAAAGATTATTACCAAACCCGATCGAATTACCAAACTATCAATTTGAATCATTTTTTCAGCCTTCAGCTTACCTGTCAGGAGATTGGTATGATTACTGGAGATTAAATGATGATGAAGTCTTGTTTTATTTAGCAGATGTTTCAGGCCATGGGGTAACAAGTAGTTTACTCACATCTTGGATGGCGGCATTTCATGGCCGATCAAAAACACCTAGTCAATTGATTCAAAAACTAAATGCAATGTTAGTACAAGAAAATATTGAAAAGCATATTACTATGGTGGCGGGAATATTAAACTTAGCAACTCATGAAGTATGTTGGTCTAGCGCTGGTCACTACCCTCCTCCAATTATTTTTGAGCCCAACCAACCACCACAAATCCTTACAACAAGTAGCTTTCCATTAGGTCTTACTGAAGAACTAGAAGTTGAAGAACATTGTTGTACGCTGAGCCGTAATGCTCGTTTTATATTATGTTCTGATGGTGCACTTGAACCATTTGATGGCGGTTTGAATGATCAATTTAATCAATTGGTCGAACATCTTCAGCATGACGCTTTCAAAGCACCAGATCATGTTGCTGACGATATTGCAATATTAAGCATATGTCGAATGAATTAACTCTAAAATCAATATTTTAATTAGATCACAGCATCCAACCACTTGTGTCTAGAATATCACTATGGGATAATTTTATATCCTTTCTCTGAAAATGGCATTTATATGTCAACAGGTCATGTTGAATATGCAAGTTTGAACGGAACGCATATTTTCAAGCTTATTGGCGAAGTGCGCGCTCACTCTTGTATAAGTTTAGACAAGTTACTCAACAAAATTGAACAGCAACAGAATGTTGTCGGTGCAATTGTTGATTTAACTGAAACTACATTTATTGACAGCACAGTCTTGGGTGTACTTGCAAAACTAGGTCTTAAGCTTAAACAAGTTCATCATATTCAAGCTGTTATGCTCTCGACAAATCCAGATATTACAACTTTAGCCAACAGTATGGGGCTAGGTCAGGTATTTGTGATTTTAAATTATTGCGGTGATCCAAACGTATGCACTTTAGAATTAACTGAAGAGCACGTTACACATAGTGCAATGCTCAACACTGTGTTAGATGCGCATAAAACACTAATGCGTTTAAATGAAAACAACCAAAATATGTTTGAGCCACTTGTAAAGCAATTGCAAAAAGAACAAGAGTGTTTATCTCTTGATTCACAAAAACAAAATGCATAATTGCTGAAAACTAAATTGTGATGCTTGTATGACCTTACTTTCTGTTGCACAAATGAACTCTCAAAATGACATTGAAGCAAATTTCATCGTCATTGAGTCATTGATCCAACAAAGTAAGGCTCAAGCTGCTGAGCTTATTGTTTTCCCAGAAAATTTTGTTTGTTTTGCAGCAGGGAAACAACGCGAGACAGCAGCACAATTCGAGAGCATCCAAAAACGATTGGAACAATTGGCTCATCGTTATCAAATCTGGATTATCGCAGGTACCCTCCCTTGCCCGTTTCGTCCTGATGGTTCAATCATTGATGATGGTCGTGTGCGTACTGTCAGTTTATGCATTAGCCCTGAAAGAACTGAAGCGCGTTATGACAAAATCCATTTATTTGACGTTCAGGTCAGTGATGCTGTCGGTGGTTATCAGGAATCAAGATTCTTTGAACCTGGTGATGAAGTTGTAGTTGCCAAAACACCTTTTGGCAATATCGGACTGATGGTGTGTTATGACCTGCGTTTTCCAGAACTCTCGTTGATGTTACGCACCAAAGGAGCAAATATCCTAACCGCTCCTGCCGCATTTACCTACACCACAGGCAAACTGCACTGGCAACTGCTGCTACAGGCACGTGCCATGGATAGCCAATGTTATGTGCTTGGTGCAGCTCAGCAAGGCTGGCATGGTGAACAGCGTCAAACTTGGGGGCATGCAGGAATTACAAATAGCCGAGGGCAACTATTAGAAATGATTACGGTTGAAGGACATGGTTTAATTACATCTTCATTTGACCGAGCAGAACAAAACGATATTCGACTAGCAATGCCATTGATGCAGCATCGCAAACTTATCAATTATTAAAAATAATCGTTTTATCTGAGCATACTTTTGTTCAATTTATCCTCATATGACATCACTTTGACTGTTATAGTCAATTTTCATAAATGTATGTTTTGTAGGATCATGATTTAATAGGCTTTATTTATCATGGTAGAACAAGATCAAATGGTCGTATTCTATACTTGATGTAATATCCTCAATTCATTCGTATTAAGTTTGATTTATGTTTAAAGTAATTTTCATTTTTTTATTTTTTATAGGAGCAATTGCACAACTTCATGCAGCAATCGTTGAAACCAATACCAGTCCACAAAGTGTCTTATCTACACCGCAAAATTTATCATTAAATTCTTTTGGGCAATGGGTAATTGGTTGGGGAACGGGTTCTGAAGGTGCGAGACAAAGATTAGATAATATCCAGCGAGAAGACGTGCTTATTATCAAACAAAAAGGTGCAACTTTAGACATGATTGTTGCTTGGCAACAATATTATGAACAAGAAGCGCTTAATAACCCTAATAATCCAACAGCACGTTATAGGGCGCGTTTGATGAAAAAAATCACTGAGCTTTGGTAATGATTGATATGAAATCTGCGTAACTAATCATAAGCAGATCACGATATACTGATCACATGAATATACTGTTTGAGAAGCGCATGGGTGATGAACATAAGCAATTACTATTAGATAATCAGCTTTGTTTTCTGATTTACTCAACCAACCTTGCCTTAAATCAAGTCTACCGTCAATTGCTCTCTCCTCTCGGATTAACTTACCCTCAATATCTGGTAATGTTAGTGCTTTGGGAAAGGGATCAACTCAGTGTTTCTGAGATCGGTGAAAGATTATTCTTAGAATCTTCCACACTCACTCCATTATTAAAAAAACTTGAAGCCTCACAACTAATTTCACGCAAACGCTCAGTCGAAGATGAAAGACAGGTTATTATTTCTCTTACATCACAAGGTCATACTTTAAAATTACAAGCAGTCGATATTCCATCCAAAATTTCAGAAGCAGCGGCCTGTTCAACCACATCACTTACAGAGCTTAAAGATCAGCTTGCGATATTACGTCACCATCTCACGCAATAGAACCTAAGTTTACAAATCGATAACTTGCATTCCTATATATATCGTGTACGATTTAATTGTACACAATATTTATTCAGGAATAAGAATCATGTCTCTAGAACAAGTCGTTTATCGTGCAAAAGCAAAAGCTACAGGTGGCCGTGATGGTCGTGCAACTTCATCAGACGGTGTCTTAGATGTAAAATTAGGTGTGCCAAAAGAAATGGGCGGTGCTGGTGGTGAGGTGACCAATCCTGAGCAGCTCTTTGCGGCGGGTTATTCAGCATGTTTCTTAGGTGCAATGAAATTTGTTGCAAATCGAGATAAATTTAAAATTACGAAAGATGCTTATGTTGAAGGTGAAGTGGGAATTGGTCCAATTCCAAATGGCTTTGGTATCGAGGTCACTTTAAATGTTTATCTAATTGGTATGGAACAAGCAGAAGCAGAGCAATTGGTTGCTGCTGCACATATCGTTTGCCCTTACTCAAACGCGACTCGTGGCAATATCGATGTGAATTTTAATATCGTAACCACTGAATAATGATTTCAGATTTTACAAAGAAAAACAGCATGGTGATCCATGCTGTTTTTTTACTTATATCGTATTTACACTTCCGCAGCTTCATTCGTCACACGCAATACTTCTTCTAATGTGGTTTTTCCAGCTAACACTTTCAATAAACCATCATCACGAATCGAAGCAGCATGGCGACGCGCATGATTTTCTAATTCAAACTCAGCTGCATTACCATGAATCAAACGGCGCATCGAATCATCTACTGGCACAATTTCATAAATTGCAGTTCGTCCGCTAAAGCCAACATGTGAACATTTTTCACAACCATGCGGTTCAGGTAACTGCATATATTCATCAACTTTGAGATGTTGGAACACTTGTCGCTCAAAATCATCTGCTTTTCGCCAAGTCACACAATGTGGACACAAGGTACGCACTAAACGCTGTGCAATAACACCTATCAAAGAACTTGCCAACAAGAATGGTTCAATCCCCATATCTTTTAAACGTGTTACTGCACCAATCGCGGTATTGGTATGTAGTGTAGAGAGCACCAAGTGCCCTGTTAAAGATGCTTGTACCGCAATTTCAGCAGTTTCAAGATCACGAATCTCACCGACCATTACCACATCTGGATCTTGGCGTAGCATCGCTTTTAATGCACGTGCAAAGGTCATATCAACTTTAGTATTGACCTGCGTTTGACCGATCCCTTCCAATTGATATTCAATCGGATCTTCGGCAGTCAAAATATTACGTGTATTATCATTAAGATCAGACAATGCAGCATATAAGGTTGTCGTTTTACCCGAACCTGTTGGGCCTGTAACTAAAATAATGCCATGTGGGCGATGTACCAATTGCGTTAAACGTTCATAGTCATTTTTCATTAAACCAAGATGAGTCATATTTAAACGCCCAGCTTGCTTGTCTAGTAAACGCATGACCACTCGTTCACCATGCGAAGAAGGTAAAGTCGATACACGCACATCGACCTCACGACCTGCCAAGCGCAGTGAAATACGACCATCCTGAGGAATACGCTTTTCTGCAATATCCAGTTTCGCCATGACTTTAATACGTGACACCAACAACGGCGCAAGTTCACGGCGTGGCTGTACAATTTCACGCAGTTGACCATCGACACGTAAACGTACCGAAAGTTTTTTCTCAAAAGCTTCAATATGAATATCAGATGCGCTGACACGAATCGCTTCAGACAATAAGGCATTAATTAAGCGAACAATTGGTGCATCATCCTCTTGATCCATCAAGTCTTCAGCTTCAGGCACTTGGTCTGCCAAACTTAATAAATCTGGATGATCTTCTAGACCCGCAGCCACTTGTTGTGACTCACCTGTATCCCCTGCATAGCTAGAACTGAGTAAGGCATGGAACTCTTGATCAGTACATAATTGATCGTGAGCCGATTTCCCCAAAATTCGACGTGCTTCCTGCAAAGCAATACGCGCGGTGTCCTTCCGTCGCACAATAAAAATTTGATCACCTTCATAACGTAATAAAACGCCATGTCTTTTGGCAAAACTATAAGGAATTTGTATTTGTTTAAGTATTTGCATTATACAAATAATGATAAAAAAGATGCTTGAGTGTACTCTAAGCAGGTTACAGCGTGAAGTCTGTTTAGCATACTCACACAGGAATTTTGCATCTTGTCTCAAAATAATCAATCTCAAGCTCCACATGCCAACGAATTGAAATGGTGGGGCGAACAACAATTTGAAATTCAACAAGCCAAAGCTTGGCAATTTGGTTCATTATTATTTCGTCTAACACGTGGCATTAAAGAATGGCGATTGGAATATCATCGTCCTCAATCTCAACATGATTACGAACAGCAATGGCAAGTTCTAAATGACACGATTTTTGCAATGCCACAACCTGCAAAAATCGAACGCTACATGTTTCATAACACACAGAGTACATTCCATTTAATGCCGCGTTTAGCAGATCGCTCTGTAGTGATTAAACCCGTTGACCCAATTTATATTCCAGCAGGCCAACGTGGAACCTTATATATCAGTACGCCCCTATGGATTGCAGGTCTGGTTGAGGGATTGACTGAGCCTTTATTTGATATTCCTGTGATTCAACCGAAAGATACTTGGTTCGGGAAAGACCCTCAGCATGGTGAAATCTGTTATGCCACCTCAGTGGATGGTCGTACCGACTTAAATCTGCTCAAACCGCGTGCATTCCGTGCTGTCACCCCGATTGAGTTTCATAATACCAGCCAGCATCAGCTTCGTTTTGACCGTATGAATGTACCCGTTCCTGCTCTTCCCCTTTTCTATAGTGAAAGTACAGGTCGTTTATGGACTTCACAAATCAAAGTCTATTATGAAGGTATGGATCATCCAGCACGTATTCGGATTGAGAATAGAACCCCAACTCAAGCGGGTGAAGTGATTTATGTACATCCTCCTCGTGCGCCTGGAAGTACATTATTCAATATGTTTGATTCATTCTTTTAAGAGGTTGCTATGCCTGATTCGAATATTCCAAAGGATATTGCTAGCAGTCTCGCCAGTATTTTCACCAATATTAACTTCGAACGTTTAAGCGAAATCGTTGTTGCGATTATTTTAGCGTTTATTGGTTTTGTAATCGCAAGACTGGTATCGAATGCCTTTATTCGTACAATTGGAAATCGTTTTAATGCCCATCAACGCTTGCTATGGCGTAGAGGGATTTTTTATTTTATTTTCCTGTTATTTATTATGACCAGCTTAAGAGAGGCTGGATTTAAACTCAGCGTGTTCTTGGGTGCAGCAGGAATTCTGACCGTTGCTTTGGGTTTTGCATCACAAACATCGGCAACCAACTTGATCAGTGGTTTATTTTTGATCGGCGAAGGTTCATTTGAAGTTGGCGATACAATTCAGATTACCTTAATTCGCGGACAAACGATTGAAGGACAAGTCATTTCAATTGACCTGTTGTCGGTGAAACTGCTCACGCTGGATAATGTCTATATCCGCCTGCCCAATGAGCAACTGATCCGAACCCCTGTGATGAACCTGTCCAAATACCCAATACGGCGCATTCCCATCACGCTGGCGATTAATTTCCATGAAGACATTATCAAAGTACGACAAGTACTTTTAGATGTTGCCGCTAAATATCCTTTGGTCATGGATGATCCGAAAGCAACCGTTACTGTAACAGCATTTAGGGAGTCATCGATTGAACTTCTCTTTGCGGTATGGTGTAGACAGGAAAATGCATTGAAAGTTCGCGATGAAATGCAAGAACGTGTACGCAATGGTTTCTTAGAAAATCAAATTGAGATTCCTGTACCTAAAATGGGTTTAATTGACCGTCCTTTACCATTAGAGGATGATGAGGTCGATCAATATGCACATCAGAAAGAACTTAAAAAAGGGCAGAAAGAGAGTTGATTAACCCTCTTTCTGATTTTCCTCAAGCGCAGGTGGTAAAGGTGCAAGATAGGCAATCACAAGCATGATTGCACCTGACCCAATAAATGAAATGACACGAGTCAATGTGCCACTTTGCGATAGATCAAGCAGCAATAATTTAGCGACGACAATTGCCAATAATGCAGCTCCAACAAACCAGATTTGTCGAATATGGCGGCGACTGGAAAACGTCATCAGGATAAATGCCAGAATCACCCATAATAAAGTCAGACTGAGTTGCACATCACCATTTGACCAAATGTCCAACCCCCACAATGGTGTACCCAGATAATGATGCATCGCACGTACCACCACACTACTCAACACCAATAAGCCAATTAAAATAGTGGTGATCTTTACGCCTGCTCTAAGTTCTGGTGGAATCATCATTTGCCGTTGATAAATCGTCCATAACACGGCTGCCAACATAAATAAAGAAGTTGCATCTGTATAGTTTAAAATTGGCAAGAGATAATAATGCTCAGCAGAATAGTAATCTAAGCTAATCAACATTAACCAAATCAGATTTAAACCGATCACAGGTATTTGTACCAAGATTTCAGAATCTTTTCGCATAAAGGCAATATGATAACCAATTGGTAATATTGCCAAACCAACCAATGGTAAGATTGGAAAAATTGCCAGGCCCATACTGGCTGAGCCTAACCATAATAAGGTTGACCATAGACTTAGATGTTTTTTGTAATCCGCAATCGTTGTTAAAATAAATACCAACCCGAATGCAGCAACCATAAAACAACTTTGTTGTAAGATACTCTGCCACTGGTGTTGAGTATAAATTTCAATCGCAAAACTTTCGCCATAGATCAAACATAGTAATCCTCCGATTAAAATTAGTTTGACATTATCCCACTCTAATTTTGATTTAAACTGTATAAACACATTAAATAAAGTGAATAAACCCACTGCAATCGCTAAATAAGGACTCAGTCCATGTTGTTGCCACTGCATCAATTCAACGCCTGCAATCGCTCCTGCATACATGCCCAATGCTAAAAAAATTCCACTGAGCATTCGAGCACTAAAATATTTTTCAACTTGTTGATAATTTAATAAATAGTAAGCTGAAATAAACTGAGCGATTGCATAGATGACTGTACTGAGTATCGGAAAGTGGTCATTTGACCAAACTTGGAAAATGAGTGCCACTGAACTTAACAGCACCAATACAACACCCACATAACGACTTAAACGATAACGTTCAGTTACTCCCCAGACAATTAATGCTGTACCTTGAATCACCCAGCCTGTGGAAGTCCAGTGCGCTCCTTTTGCCAACGGAAAAATCAGGGCAACAAAAACCACTGCAAGAATAAAGAAACTTTTTGCCAAGATAGATAATTGTGGATGCCGACGTTTAATCCATAGATTTAATGCGATATACACAATAGCTAATGCAACAGCTCCCCAAGTTAATGCTTGAGTCGAGTTATGCATTAAATATGCATGCAGGGAAAAACCAAGTACAGGAACACTAAAAATAAGCCCAACATCTAAGATAGGCTGTAAACGTTGACGACTTTGAGGAACTGTCTGATCGATGCTTATATCTTGAGTTTGTGTCCGTAACATTAGTTGGCTATAGCGAATGCTTAACCAAATAAATAAAGCAATATGCAACCATAAAATCATATCCAAGGTGTCAAACTGATATGTTTTTGCATATATCCCAATCGTTGCGCCACCAATAAACATGGTGGCAAAAAATGCGATTTGATGCAAAATTTTCCATGGCTGAATAAAATTAACCGCAGCAACAGCTAAATTAATTACAAAGTAATAGCCAAATAAGAAAATCACGTCAGGATGATTTTGTGGAATCACCAGTGGTGCAAGATATGCCATGCTCAAAGCTAACATTGCTAAATACAAGGCTTGTTGTTTTAAACTGAGATAAACCGTCGCTAATAATAGAATTACAAATAAAATACTCGCTGTACTTAAGCTAGCAATCACGGCGAAGTGATGAGAGAAAATCAAGGTCAAAAAAACGACTGCTAAACCTACGCCTTGTAAAGCTACAGCAAATAATTGGTTTTTCTTTTGTAGTAAATAACCTGCAATGGTCGTGATAACACCAGCAACAGCAATAAAACTCAGTTTCACCCCCAAGCTTAATTGCCAATGCTCGCTAGCAAAGCGTAACAGTAACACCACGCCAACCATTAATATCGCAACTGCAACGCGTAAAATCGGATTGCCATGCATCATCCAATCAAGTGCAGGTTGCCACCATGATACTGTTTGAGTTGTTGCTTGATGCTCAAAATCAACAGGTGACTGACTATTTTGATTTTGTATCGTCTGATCATCAGCTTTCATCCACGCAGGATGTTGTTCAAAAACTGGTGTCTGAGTTTCTGTCTTCTTGGCTTCATCAAGATACCGTTCAATATTTTGGGCGTTGATCTTTTGCTGAGCTAAAGCCTCTATGTCAGTCTCTACATTTGCATATTGTTCTAAATGAGTCAGTCGCGTTTGAAATACACTGATCGTTTGGATTAAACATAGCATGAATACCAATAATGCACCGCCAGCTAACCACATCCACGTATTGGCGTAAGCAAAAAGTGCCACGAGTGCCGCAGCATAAATAATAATTTTTTGCCCATTTATATTCGCTGATTGTGCAAAAAAACTTGGCGCGGCCTGCTCTAGCTGGCGTAAGCGCTGATGAATTTCTGAAATAACGTGCACAATAACAACTGTTAATCCAATTGTTGCAGCAACAATCGCTCCATGCCATTGAAATGCAATTGCGCAAGCAAGCAGCACAGTCAAAGCAACTAAAACGATAATAATTCCCTGTTTATTTTTTTTATACATAGACTTAGATCAATTATGACAGCTTCATTTAAGTTATCTTACTTGATCACTTGATAAGCAGCCATTTTTACATACAAAATACTGCAATTATTTAACGCGACACAGTTTGCCACTGCTCTACAAGACAACAAGGACAGCCACTACTTTTTCACGTAAAATGGCATTTAGTTCATAATAAGGATTTGCATAATGCCACCTTTTGTCTTGGTTGACGGGTCTTATTTTTTATTTCGTGCTTTTCACGCTTTACCGCCATTAACAACCTCTACAGGTTTACACACCAACGCAATCCGTGGCGCAATTTCAGCAATTCAAAAGTTAATGCGTCGTACTCAGCCTACTCATATGGCTGTGATTTTTGATACACCAGAACCAACTTTTCGCCATAAATTATCACCTATTTATAAAGGTGACCGTCCAAGCATGCCAGAGGAACTGTCACAACAGATTCCGTATTTGCATGCCTTAATCAAGGCACAGGGTATTCCACTGTACAGCCTGCCAGGTGCGGAAGCCGATGATATTATTGGCACACTCACTAAACGTGCATTGGCTGAAGGTCACCATGTCTTGATCTCAACAGGTGACAAAGACATGGCACAATTGGTCAATGAGCACGTTAAACTCGAAGATAGTTTTAAAGAACGCGTGTTAGATGAAGCTGGAGTATTAGAAAAATTTGGGGTACATCCACATCAAATTATTGATTATCTCACCCTGATGGGAGATGCTTCTGACGGTATTATGGGAGTGCCAGGTGTCGGCGCAAAAACTGCCGCAAAACTACTGACTGAATATGGTTCATTAAATAATATTATTGCCAATGTTGATCAACTGAAAGGCAAAATCAGCCAAAATATTAAAGACAATTTAGAGAATATTAAGATTGACCATCAACTGGCCAGTATTGTCTGTGATCTAGATTTAGCTTTAGATTGGCATGATTTAAAACTAAGCAATCCAAATGTAGATCAATTACGTGACCTCTATACAGAACTAGAATTCCGTAACCAATTACAATCTTTAGACCATCCTAACAATCCAAATAATTCGGCTTACCAACAAACATCTCAAAGTATTGTCAAAGCCGAACAGAAAGTTGAGCAAGTGATCACTGAGGATCATGCCAACCTTTCTAGTCAAGATGATCAACTCGGAACTGCAACCTATCACACTGTATTAACCCAAGATGCTTGGGATGCTTTATTTCAACGTATGCAGCATGCTGATCATTTTGCCATTGATACTGAAACTACTCATCTAGATTATCGTGTTGCTGAGTTAGTCGGCTTCTCAATCGCATTCGATGCTCATGATGCTTACTATGTACCTGTTGCACATGACTATGAAGGTGCACCTGTTCAACTCAACCGTGAAACATTATTAGCTCAAATCAAGCCAATTTTAGAAAATGAGCAAATCAAAAAAATTGGTCATCACTTAAAATATGATGCGCATATTTTTGCTAATCACGGTATCACAATTCAAGGCTGGTATTTCGATACCATGCTTGCCTCGTATGTACTCAATGCAGCGGCAACCCGTCATGGGATGGATGATGTAGCTCGTGTTTATCTCAGCCATTTGACCACCACTTTTGAACAAATCGCAGGTAAAGGCGTAAAGCAAAAAACCTTTAATCAGATTGAATTAGAAATAGCGGCACATTATGCTGCTGAAGATGCACATGTCACTTATCGTCTTTATGAAGTATTAAAAGCAAAACTTCAAAGCCATCCTGAGCTTGTTCATATTCTACATAACATTGAAATGCCTGTAGCACGCGTGCTTACAGCTATGGAAGAAGATGGAATTAAACTGGATCATCAATTTTTGGATCAACTCAGTGTCGAGTTCTCTGAAACGATTCAAACTTTAGAAAACCAAGCAACTGAATTAGCAGGTGAAGCCTTTAATATCGCATCACCTAAACAAGTGGGTGAAGTCCTATTTGATAAGCTTGGACTCAAAGGTGGTAAGAAAACTGCCACGGGTCAATACAGCACTAGTGAAAGTATTTTAGAGAAAATCGAACATCCTTTAGCTGAAGTCATTTTAGAACATCGTGGATTAGCAAAACTTAAAAATACCTATACTGATCGCTTGATCGAGCAATCACATGACGCAACGCATCGTGTACATACCAGTTATCACCAAGCACTCACGGCAACAGGTCGCTTATCTTCAACTGACCCTAATCTGCAAAATATTCCAATCCGTACGCCAATTGGTCGTCAAATTCGTAAAGCCTTTATTGCCCCTGAAGGTCGTGTGTTACTAGCAGCCGATTATTCGCAAATTGAGCTACGCTTAATGGCACATTTTTCGCAAGATGATGCTTTAGTGCATGCTTTCCAACAAGGCCAAGATGTACACCGCCGTACTGCATCGGAAGTCTTGGGAATTGCGATTGAAGATGTCACTCATGATCAACGTCGACAAGCTAAAGCCGTTAACTTTGGTTTACTTTATGGAATGTCTGAGTTTGGGCTTACTCGTCAACTAGGCTTTACACGCGAAGAATCTCGTAGCTATATTGCACGCTATTTCCAACGCTATCCAGGTGTACTCGACTATATGGAACGTACCCGTCAGATTGCACGTGAACAAGGCTTTGTTGAAACCATTTTAGGTCGTCGTCTTTATACACCCGACATTATGGCAACCAATAAAATGATCAAACAGGCAGCCGAACGCGCAGCAATCAATGCACCATTGCAAGGAAGTGCTGCTGATATCATTAAACTTGCCATGATTGCAGTTGATAAAGTCCTACCAAAAAATCAGGCTAAGCTGTTATTACAAGTTCACGATGAATTGGTATTTGAAGCAGATGTCGCTATTGCAGATGAACTTTCAAAACAAATTGCTGAGGTGATGCAGTCTGTATTAGAAATTTCAGTGCCATTTGTGGTTGAAGTTGGACAAGGTCTTAACTGGGATGCTGCTCACTAAAATAATGTAAATAAAAAAGGGACTGTATCAACTACAGTCCCTTTTTTATTTTGAAGCAGATTAAAGACCTGTTAAAAGAACTTTAGCCGCTTCATTCATTAAGATCTCAGCAATATATAAAGCTAAGAAAGCCAAAATTGGAGATAGGTCAATCATTCCCATATTCGGTAACAGACGACGAAATGGTGCAAGTAAGGGTTCTGCAAGCTCTTGAATCACTTCAATATAAGGTGATCGTGACTGCGTAAACATCACCACCCAACTCAAAATGATGGTTGCAAAAATCAAATAACGACAGAAACGAATTAAATCTTGGATCATTGTCACAAATGTCGTGATCACAAGATACACCGCGCTATGTGGCATTTGTCCTGACAAATACATCAACCCAAAAATTTTCAGTAAGTACAATACCACCAACAAAGCAACTGCGGCTAAATTGACACGCCCTTTGCCTAGAGTAGGAAAAATACGGCTAAAAACATCCACAATCTTGGTCGCTTTCACGGTTGAAAGAACCACAGGATTGTATGGACTGACTGCCGCTAATTGCATTAAAAAACGGAAAAAGATCAATAAAATTGCAACATTGATCAAAACACCAAAAATTAGCGCAGAACTTGCACCCATAATTGTCTTATCCTACTTAAACCGATTTAGTCTTGTCACTCAACTCTTGTGCAAGCTCTTGGCTACGCTTCTGAGCTGCTGCAAGCGCTGCTTGAATATTTTGTGAAATCTGCGCACGATCAAACACTTCTAAAGCTGCTTGCGTTGTACCATTTGGAGAAGTCACATTTTTACGTAATTCTGTTGGAGAATTTGAGCTAGTAATCGCCATTTGTGCCGCACCCAATGCTGTTTGCAGGGTCAATGCCGTCGCGACTTTCTCATCTAAGCCCAAGTTTTTACCTGCACGAATCATACTTTCCATCAAGTAAAAGAAATAGGCTGGACCAGAACCAGAAACTGCTGTTACTGCATCAATTTGCGCTTCATTGTCTACCCAAATGGTTAAACCTGTCGCAGCCAAAATTTGACTGGTTAATTCACGATCTTGAGCATTTACTGCTTCAGATGCATAAATACCATGTGCACCCGTTTGTACCAATGCTGGCGTGTTCGGCATGACACGAACAATACGCTGACTACCGCCAATTAAATCTGAAATCGTTTGAATTTCAGCACCCGCAATAATTGAGATCACGAGTTTATCTGACAATAAACCTTTTAATGGTTGTAATACCGTTGCCAAAACTTGTGGTTTGACCGCCAATACCACAACGTCCGCGTGTTTAACTGCTTCGACATTATCGACTGTGGTTTGAATATTTTTTTCTTCTAAGATGTGACGAATTTGTTCAACTGGATCAGAAACGGTAATGCGGGTCGTCGGTAAACCACGCGAAAGTAGCCCACCAATCAAGGCTTGCGCCATGTTACCACCACCAATAAAACAAATATTTTGATTCAATGTTGTCGCCATGTCCTACTCATCATATGAAAAAGACTGCTGAAAAAAGTCATTGCAGTCAGAAATTAAACTTGGTTGCCAACCGCCCTGCTCTAAATAATCAGATTGCGCCAACCAAAAACCCTTTGGGCTAAAAACCCCAAGCATAACATTATCTACGACCAATATTTGAATTGTATGACGTAACCAAGGCAAAATCTGTGCATCTTGAATGGCTTTTTTCAGTGGCCAATGGCCAACTCGACCATAGAGATGAATTTTTTCCCCTCCTAGGCGTTTCAGCAGCTTTAACTCTCGCCCTAAAAGCTGGGGTGAAAACCCAATCGCTTGAGATTCGATCTTAAACGTTCCAGCCGCAACTTTGATCGTTTCACCCATCTCATATCGCTGTAATAATGCAGGCAGAATGGTAGATTGTTTTTCTGCATATAATTGGTTGTGAGTTAAACGATATAATTTTTTCTGATAGCGAACAAAATAGTGTTGATTGATATGTAAAATTGCCTGAGCATCTGGTTTTGTCAGAATAACCTCTTGTTGTAAGCGTTGTACCATATCGTAGCTTGGGCGATATTGATCCTTACCTTTTATCCAAGCAGACAGCAATTGACGTTTTCGTGCATCAGATAGCTCCAACAGACAAGTTAAATCCAGCTCATTCTCAGTTGCACATAATTTCCAATCACTTTGCAGCACATCATCTAAAATTTCTGCAGCATCTTGCATCAGATAACTCGTTCTTGACACAGCTGACTGCATTTTAGGGAAGCGTTTTTGTAAAACACCCCATAACTCTTCTCGACACCATGCCCGATCATAGTGCGTATCGTGATTGGTTTGATCATTCACATAATCAAAACCCAGTTGCTGTGACCATTGCTCAATTTGCTCACGACTGAGCTCCAGAAACGGACGCCAAATGGTCATCTCTTGACGAATATCAATTTGCTGCATCGCGGCCAAACCATGCACACCTGCTCCGGAAAACAAGCGTAATAATAGCGTTTCCGCTTGATCTTGCTGATGATGCCCAAGTACTAAAATGTCATTCTCAGTTAAATGTCTATGATAAGCTTGATAGCGCGCATCTCGTGCTTGTTGCTCTAGATTACCTGACTCGACGGAGACTTTTTGCAAAACACAAGGAATCTTTAGCGCATCAGCGTGTTTTTGTACTAAATTGCCCCATTCTTCACTCATCGATTGAAGTTGATGATCAATATATATCGCGCGGGTTCGGGTGGGGAAAAGTTCAGACATCAGATACAGCAACAGCATGGAATCCATGCCGCCGCTGCACCCAATTAAGAATTGAGTATCTTTAGAAAAATGCTGTGTTTGTGCTAAGACGCGATACCTAAATTGCTGCTGCCAAACTTCATTAAACGTTGATAACGTGCTTCGCATCGTGCTTGAGCATCCATCGGTTGCAATTCTTCTAAGGCTTGTTTGAGTACATCTTTCAAATCATGCATGACTTTTTCAGGTTGTAAGTGAGCACCCTCACCCTCATCCACCACATACTCAACAATACCTAAAGCTTTCAGCTTGTCGGCAGTTAATGCGAGCGCTTCACTGGCTTGTGCAGCTTTGTCCGCAGTTTTCCATAAAATCGAAGCACAGCCTTCAGGTGAAATGACTGAGTAAATACTATGCGATAGCATAATCACGCGGTCAGCGACACCAATACCAAGTGCCCCGCCAGAACCGCCTTCACCAAGTACAGTCGCAATCACAGGTACTTTTAAACTAGAAAGCTGCGCTAAACTTGTTGCAATTGCTTCTGCTTGACCACGCTCTTCAGCACCAACACCAGGATAAGCTCCCATGGTATCGACAAAAGTAAATACTGGAAGATTAAAACGTTCAGCCATATCAAGTAAACGCTGTGATTTACGATAACCTTCTGGATTACACATACCGAAGTTATGTTGTAATTTTTCACGCGTACTGCGACCACGATGTTGACCAACCACCATCACGGGCTGCCCATCGAAACGAGCTAAACCGCCAATCATAGCACCATCGTCACCATATAAACGGTCACCATGAAGAGCATCAAATTCAGTAAAGATTTCACTGACATAATCTAGAAATTGCGGACGTTCAGGATGTCGTGCAATTTGAACCGTAGCCCAAGACTTGGACTGAGTCGCTTTATTTTTCATAAGTCGTAGATAATCCCTAACAAGGATATATTGTTAATCAACAAAATTGTCTGACTGAATATTTAACTCAATGTCCCAATTCTTAAACTGCACTTGCTCATCATGCAAATCAGCAACCAATAAAGGCCATTGTTTAGCATCGCCAGAAACGCTGAGTTGCCATTGTTGACCATTTACAACACTCAGTTCAATGGCAGGAAGCATCTGATCACTACGACTATGGTTCAGCAAAACAGCGAGACGAAGCAACAAGCAGAGATACAATAAATGACTACCACCAACTTTTAGAACGTCATTTTTTGCATCTGCACGTAACTTACGACGATGATGTGAAACTAAATGAGATAGATGATTTTGATCAATTTGTGAAAAACCGGGAATATCGGAGTGCTGTAATAAATATGCACCATGACGATGGTAGCCACCATGGCTAATTGCTAAACCGATTTCATGCAAATAAGCTGCACGACGCAGTAAGTCACTGTCTTCAGTCGTTAAATTTAAAGCATCCGCGACGCCATCAAATAACTGTTGTGCTGTATTTACGACACGTTCCGCTTGCTTTGGGTCTGCATTATAACGTCCCATTAAGGCTTGCACACTTCGGTCACGAATATCTTCATGTTTGAAGCGACCAAGTAAGTCATACATCACGCCTTCACGTAAAGCACCATCAGAATATGCCAATTTATCAAGCTCTAAAACTTCAAAAATGGCATATAAAATCGCAAGACCTGCTGGCAAAACTGCTCGTCGATCTTCACGTAGACCTTCAAAATCAATTTCAGAAATATGTTTAAATTTGAGCAAACGATCTTTTAACTTATATAAACCTTCACGAGTTAAATTTTCTTGTTCATCGCTCAAACCAAGATTTACAGTAATTTGACGACAAGCTTTGATTGTTCCACTTGAGCCAACAACAGTATCCCAACCTTCTGCTTTATAGGTATTTGCAATCGCAGAGAGTTCTTTACGCGCTGCGACAACAGCTTTATCAAAAGCCTTGCTTGAAATCTCACCATCAGCAAAATAAGCTTTACTGTAAGCGACACAACCCATTTGCAACGATTCAGTGTGTAGCGGTTCAAACTCTTCGCCAATGATGAACTCTGTTGAACCACCACCAATATCAATCACTAAACGTCGACCACCATTGGCCATCGTGTGTGAAACGCCTAAATAAATCAGACGTGCTTCTTCACGTCCAGCAATAATCTCAATGGGTTTTGGTAAAATTTCAGCTGCTTTTTGAATAAATTCATGACCATTTTTTGCTTGTCTTAAAGCATTTGTCGCCACAATTCTTAGACGATTTGCTTGAACAGAGCTTAAACGACCTACAAAACGAGCCAAACACGCAAGTCCACGCTGTTGCGCAGCTTCAGTTAAATTTTTATTTTCATCCAGCCCAGCTGCTAATTGTACTTTTTCTGACATTGAAGCAACTTTTTTCACTTCACCGTGATCAACACGAGCAATCGCCAAGTGGAAACTATTCGACCCCATATCAATTGCAGCAAGTAACTCTTCATCAATCAGAAAATCAGACATTATTCATATAAACCTATGCTCAATTCACGCATTAGAGTAATTCACACGCCAATAATTTTAAAGTCATTTTAAGCAATAATAGGTGCGTATTTTCGCTTTTAAGCTATAAATGATTGTAGAAGCCGATAATCAACATCGTGAGCATCCATTAGACTTTTCATTTTGAAACTTGAATAATCAGAACAAACCCTTACATTGAGTAAAGTAGCAATGTAATATTCATGCTGATGATGAACGAATTTGCACTTTATTTATTAAATTTGGAGTAACCTTATGTCTGCGACTATTGTTAATACAACTGATGAAAACTTCCAAGCAGATGTTTTAGATGCTGAAACTCCTGTACTTGTTGACTTCTGGGCTGGCTGGTGTGCACCATGTAAAGCTATTGCACCAGTGCTAGAAGACCTTTCAAATGAATATGCAGGGAAAGTCAAAATCGTTAAAGTTGACGTGACTGCATGTGAAGACACTGCCGTGAAATACAACATCCGTAATATTCCAGCATTATTAATGTTTAAAAATGGCGAAGTTGTTGCGCAACAAGTCGGTGCAGCACCTCGTTCTAAACTTGCAGCATTTATTGATCAAAATATCTAATGAGATTTTGACCGTATAAGTAAGAGAAATACGTCTAAATCAAGCGACGTATTTCTCAGTAAAAATTGACAAATTTCTTAGTTTCGCTTATATTCTTGGATCAAGAAGCTTTGAATGGAATCTACTTCATCGCGTTTCTTACAAGACACAAACATAAGATCGCCGCTCGGCAATAATAATTGTTTTCACATTTCTCTCTGAAACAATGAACCAGACTACTGAATTGTGGTTGTGTAACTATACAATTACATCAGCATGTATGTATGCGGTCGATTTTTTTATTCTTTCCAAACACTCCTCCACTTATTCCATTCTGTCTGACCACTTATGAACTTAACTGAACTCAAGAAAAAACCCATTGGCGAACTCATTAAAATTGCGGAGTTTATGGGCCTTGAAGGCATGGCACGTAACCGTAAACAAGATATTATTTTTGCCATTTTAAAACGCCATGCCATGAATGGCGAAGAAATTTTTGGTGATGGTGTTCTCGAAATTCTTTCAGATGGTTTTGGCTTTTTACGCTCTGCTGCTGGTTCATATTTAGCAGGACCAGATGATATCTATGTCAGCCCATCACAAATTCGCCGTTTTAACTTACGCACAGGCGATACCATTACAGGTACTATTCGTCCACCAAAAGAAGGCGAACGTTACTTTGCATTACTCAAAGTTAATCAAATTAACTATGACACACCTGAGAACTCGCGTAATAAAATTTTATTCGAGAACTTAACGCCTCTCTTCCCAACAGAACAACTGATTATGGAATTGGGCAATGGTACAACTGAAGATCTCACAGCTCGTGTGGTCGATTTGGTTGCTCCGATTGGTAAAGGTCAACGTTCTATTATTGTTGCACCGCCTAAAGCGGGTAAAACAATGCTATTACAAAACATTGCTCAATCCATTGTGCGTAATAATCCTGAAGTGTTCTTAATCGTACTTTTGATTGACGAACGTCCTGAAGAAGTTACAGAAATGGAACGTACTGTTCGCGGTGAAGTTGTGGCATCAACATTTGATGAAGCACCTGCTCGCCATGTTCAGGTTGCAGAAATGGTGATTGAGAAAGCAAAACGTTTAGTTGAGCATAAAAAAGACGTTGTGATTTTACTTGACTCAATTACTCGTCTTGCCCGCGCCTACAACACTGTGATCCCATCATCAGGTAAGGTATTAACCGGTGGTGTGGATGCTCATGCATTAGAACGCCCTAAACGTTTCTTCGGTGCTGCGCGTAACATCGAAGAAGGTGGTTCTCTAACCATCATTTCAACTGCTTTGATCGAAACAGGCAGTAAAATGGATGATGTAATTTACGAAGAATTTAAAGGTACAGGTAACCAAGAAATTACGCTTGATCGCCGTATCGCAGAGAAACGAGTATTCCCTGCAATGAATATCAAAAAATCTGGAACTCGTCGTGAAGAGCGCCTAATGAGCGAAGAAAATCTACGTAAAGTTTGGATTTTACGCAAATTGCTTCACCCTATGGATGAACTTGCTGCAATGGAATTCTTATTAGATCGTATGAAGGAAACCAAAACTAATGATGACTTCTTTGATCAAATGAAACGTAAAGCATCGACATAAGATAAGTGCATAAAAAAAGGCTGCCTTTATGGTAGCCTTTTTTATTTGGTTGACAAACTTACATAATATTTACAGATTATTTTAAAATTCCAATAAAACAATAAACCTTTGTTTTTAATAAATTTAAAATTAATTTCAATGATAAAAACAATAAAATACCGATTTTAATTTTAATTTCCATAGTTTTTTTCTATCAAAAAATAACCAAATTCTGCCCATTTTTGTCGTTTTGTTGGACAGAACAGTAGTAATTCATGATCTGCTTTGATAGGATAGCAGCAGACCAGTTAGGCTGCTCCCTGCGTTGTTACCTAAAGCGTTTAGGAATAATAAAAGCACAAACAGACTAACTCTAGGTTTTTTTTAATCTCACAATTTTATGAGAGTGATGCCATGTTATTCAAAAAATTCGCTGTTGCTGCTGCTATTGCTACTACTTTAGCTTTCGTTGGTTGCTCTAAGAAAGAAGAAGCTCCTGCTGCTGATGCTAACGCTGCTGCGTCTGAAGCTGTAGCTGCTGCTTCTGAAGCGACTACTGCTGTTGAAGCTGCTGCTTCTGACGTTGCTGCTGCTGCTTCTGACGTTGCTGCTGCTGCTTCTGACGTTGCTGCTGAAGCTGCTCCAGCTTCTGCTGCTCAATAATCTAATATTTTTAGATTATCAAAAAGAGAACCATTATAGGTTCTCTTTTTTTACGCCTAGATTTTTAATCAAATAAAAATATCGCTATAAAAAAAAAGCAGATCAATCGATCTGCTCATTTCCAACGCGCTGTCTAAATTTTTGACCCGCTCTAAACGTAACCACTCGGCGGGCAGAAATCGGGATTTCTTCACCCGTTTTTGGATTGCGTCCTGGACGCTCACGTTTATCACGTAATTCAAAATTACCGAAACCAGAAAGTTTGACTTGTTCACCCGTAATTAATGCTTGGCTGATCTCATCAAAAAACAACTCAACCATCTGTTTTGCTTCACGGCGATTTAAGCTAGTAAGCTCACTTAAATGGTCCGCCATCTCTGCTTTTGTTAATGCTGTCATGAGGCCCTCAATGTCGCTTGGTAAGTGTCTTCCAACACTTGAATAATGTTATCCATACCAGATTTAATTTCAGCATCTTCAAGCGTACGTGCTGGATGTTGCCACAACACTGCAAAAGCTAAAGAGCGCTTGCCTTGTTCAACCCCTTGACCCGTATACACATCGAACAACCATGTTGAGTCGAGTAACTCACCACCAGTCTGCTCAATTAAGCGCTGAATATCTCTAACCTCAATCTTATCAGAGATTAAAAGCGCAATATCACGTCTAACCGATGGAAAACGTGATAATTCTGTAAAATTAGATACATAAGATTGCAAAACAGCCTGCTGATCCAGTTCTGCCACCCATGTTGTGCTCAAATCGAGTTCATTTTCCAGTGACGGGTGTAAACGCCCCAAGTAACCAATCGACTGTCCATCCACCACAATTTCCGCAGATTGACCTGGATGCAGCCATGCACGCTCAGTACGGACAAATTCAGCCTTTACACGCCCCGCAGCCAGAATTTCTTCCACCTCACCCTTGAAATCAAAGAAATCCATTACCTGTGGTTTTGCATGCCAAGATTCTGGTACACGTGAACCAACCGCAATCAAGGTCAGAGTCGGAATCTGTTTCAGGTCATGAATACTTTGTGCATTTTGATAATCAAAACGTAAGCCCAGTTCAAAGAAACGGACACGCTGCTGCTGACGGTTTAAATTGTACTGGACACAAGGAATCAGGCTGGATAATAAAGTACTACGCATTGCAGCCAAGTCACTTGAAATTGGGTTGGCAAGCATTAATGGCTGTACGTTTGGATTCAATTGCTTCTCAAGTTTTGCATCGGCAAAGCTAAAACTAATCGCTTCTTGGTAACCCAAAGCTGCAATAGTTTGACGTAATTGAGCGATTTCAAAACGATCTTGATATTTCTCCAATGTCACATTAATTTTTGGCAAACTGATTTGAATATTGTCATAGCCGTGAATACGTGCAACTTCTTCAATCAAGTCTTGATAAATTGCCATATCATAGCGATGTGATGGTGGAACTACGCTCCACTCACCTTCAGCTTTGCTTTCAACCACACAGCCCAACCGTGTTAACGCATCCGCAATAAAATCACCAGCAACTTGATAGCCCAACAACTGGTCTACTTGCGCTTGTTGTAATGCAATCGCTTCACGTTTTGGCAATAAAGCCTCTTGCTCAGCAATCGTAATTGGACCAAATTCTCCACCAGCAAAGGCTTGAATCAGCTCAGAAGCACGGTGCATAGCAATCATCGGCAATTCAAAGTCAACGCCACGTTCGTAGCGCTGTGATGAGTCAGTATGCAAACCGAAACGACGAGCACGCCCTGCAATAGCTAAAGGCGCAAAGAACGCACTTTCGAGGAAGATATCTTGAGTCTCATCAGTTACCGATGAATCCAGCCCGCCCATAATGCCTGCCATTGCCAATACTTTCTGATCATCTGCAATAACCATGATGTCATCTTGCAGTTCAACTTCTTGATCATTGAGCAAAGTCAGTTTTTCTTGTGGCTGCGCTTGGCGCACTTGAATCGAACCTTCGATTTTTGCCAAATCAAAGGCATGCATCGGTTGACCAAGCTCGAGTAATACATAGTTAGTAATATCCACCAAAATACTATGCGTACGAATGCCTGAGCGTGCCAATGCCTGTTCCATCCATTCCGGTGTCGGCGCTTTGACATTGACATTTTTGATAATACGACCCAAATAACGTGGTGTACCTTCAGTGCTAATATTGACCACTTTCTCGTCAGTAATCGTTGCTGCAATAGCCTGAATCTTCGGTTCATTCACTTCAAGCTGGTTAATGACTGCAATTTCACGGGCAATACCACGAATGCTAAAACAGTCACCACGGTTTGGCGTGATACTGATGTCAATCACATTGTCATCAAGTTTTAAATAGTCTCGGATATTGATTCCCACTGGTGCATCAGCAGGCAACTCTAACAAACCATCAATTTTGTCTTCTAAATCAATTTCAGAAGCACCACAGAGCATACCTTGTGATTCAACACCACGGAGCTTGCCTTTTTTAATTTTGAAATCACCTGGCAATACTGCACCGATCATTGCAACAGGAGCTTTCATGCCCACACGAACATTTGGCGCACCACAGACAATCTGTAAGGCTTCACCTGATCCAATATTCACTGTTGTGACACGTAAACGATCCGCATCTGGATGTTGTTCAACCGTAAGGACTTCACCAACAACCACACCAGTAAACGGTTTTGCAACAGGTGCTAACTCATCAACTTCTAAACCCAACATGGTCAATTGATCAGACAATGTATCGCTATCAATTGCTGGATTTACCCAGCTGCGTAACCAATTTTCACTAATTTTCATTTGTATAAACCTTCTTTAATCCTGAAAAACTGTTTAGGCAAATTGGCGTAAGAAACGCACGTCATTTTGGTAGAACATACGCAAATCATTGATGCCATAACGCAACATTGCAAAACGTTCTACCCCTAGACCAAAGGCAAAGCCTTTGTATTTATCAGGATCAATTCCTGCGGCACGCAATACATTTGGATGCACCATGCCACAGCCTAAAACTTCTAACCAACGACCACGTTCATCCATAATATCCACTTCTGCACTTGGCTCTGTAAATGGAAAGTAAGATGGACGGAAACGTACTTTTAAATCTTTTTCAAAGAACTCATTGAGTAGGTTAATCAATAAACCTTTTAACTCAGCAAAGCTGGTATTTTCAGCAACGTACAAACCTTCGATCTGATGGAACATTGGCGAATGGGTTTGATCTGAGTCACAACGATAAACACGGCCAGGACACACGATACGAATTGGCGGCTGACTGGTTTCCATGGTTCGAATTTGCACGCCCGAAGTATGGGTACGAAGCAAATGGGTTGCATCAAAGTAGAAAGTGTCATGCATCGCACGGGCTGGGTGATGTCCCGGAATATTTAAGGCTTCAAAGTTGTGATAATCATCTTCAACTTCTGGACCATGTGCTATTTGGAAACCTGCTTTAGTAAAGAATTGGCAAATACGCTCTTGTACTTGAGTAACAGGATGAATACTTCCCATGCGCTGACCGCGGCCTGGTAAAGTAATATCAATGGTTTCACTTGCTAATTTTTTTGCAAGTTCAGCTTGTTGTAATGTCTGTTGACGCTCAGTCAAAGCCGTATTGATTGCTTCACGCACAGCGTGAATCGCAGCACCTTGTACTTTTCGCTCTTCAGGATCCATTTTTCCAAGTGCTTTAGACTGCTCTGCGAGCTGGCTTTTCTTCCCTGTAAATTGCACACGAACTTGATCGAGTGCAGCAAGGTCTTGAGCCGCTGCAATGGCAGCAAGCGCTTCAGTGGTCAGGGCTTCCAGTGACATAGTAACTCTCAAAGCAACAAAATATAGAAATATAATAAAACGCTATAGTTTATCAGCTTTTTACCAGTTTGATGAAAATAAACAGCGGTTTAAATAGCGTACTTTTGAAAATATAGATGCAAAAATATAACAACAAGATACCTAAGCAGATCAACTAAAATTTCTGAAAAATTACTCAACAATTGAATAAAATGTATAAGATACCGATATCGTCAATGAGAAAGAATAACGATGGCGCTTGATCAAATCTGGAAACAACAGCTTACACTAGTGACTTATGGCAATGAATATTTAGAAGGAAATCTCAATTTTAGCCGTTGGGTTGAACATCCGATTTTCAATCAAAATCGACTGATTTTTAGAGACTTACTGTCTCAACACCTGTTGGCACAACATTTCCAGATTTGGCTTGAAGGCTTAAAAAAACAAGGTGTTAAAAAACTCAGCCTACATTTATCTAGCGTACTGAATGATGAGCAAAATCCAAATGCTAACGTAGAGCTGCTTCCCTTTGCGCATTTTATTGTGAGCCATCAAGGCAATAAAAAAACCGCATGGATCTGTGGCCATGAACTGGCTGAATGGGATAACAGTGATCAAGCCTTTGATGTGCCGGCATCTCAACAAACAACACTCCGCCAAGAAGTATTTTGGCGTTATGAGTTGAATCATAAATTCGCTAAAAAAATTGATGCTGACTTACAGAAGGTAAATTGGAATCAGGTTGCCGTTGTCTTGGAGAAAGAACTGTTCGATAGTAAATATGCTGAACATTTTCCAGAACCAGAACAACAAGATTTGCCTTTTTATGGTTATGAAGCTGATCTTACACATCTTTCTAGCAAACAATTAGCATTGATTCCAACAGATTATCCAGCGGATTGTGCACATCGATTATTACATCGCACACAAGCATTAACTGATTATTTAGAACAACAAAGAAAGCATCCTTATACGGCTACAGGTGAGTTATTTAGCCCTGAAGAACAGATTAATCTCCGTAATTTTTCACAAAAAACGGATGACTTATTTGCCAAGCTGATTGTAAAAACCGCAAATCACTACCAAACGGCTCAACTTACGGCAGAAGAACCTGAAATCATTGACCGAACCATGGAAATTCCACATCAGATTGATAAGTCCCACCATCATAAAGTAGGTGCGTCTGGCGTGATTAAATTGATTATTCTCACGGTGATTATCTGTATCTGCGCTTACTATTTTGGCCTGTAACTATAAGCAATAAAACTACCTGCCTACACGCAATCTGGTTTTTCTTTTATTGATCAGAAAGTTGGTTTAATTTTTATAATCACCTTATGCCCGCCATCATGCTGATTGACAATGTGATGTACATTTTCAATTTCACCCTCAACTTCAGCGTCTGGCCCATAAAAAATTTGGATGGTATCACCCTTTCTTGGCAAAATCGTCAGTTCTGTTTCAAATGCGCCTTGCTGTAATCCATCTACACTCACGAGCATATCTTTAACCCCTATCCTTTTTTATTTACTGTAAAAAGATTCGAGGCTAAATGTCCAATCATACGTGTTAGAGTTGTGTAAGCTCTATTGATGTTTGGTCTATGTTTTATTCTTTAAGTTTAATCCAGTTTATCTGAAAAATAAAAAAGACCGCTAAAAAGCGGCCTTCTTTGAATCTCTAAGCTTATGCAGCTAATGCGCCTTTAGCTTTTTCAGCTAAAGCAGCAAATGCAACTGCATCATGCATAGCGATGTCAGCTAATACGCGACGGTCGATGATCACTTGAGCTTTTTTCAAGCCATCGATCATACGGCTGTAAGACAAACCGTTAAGACGAGCACCAGCATTGATACGCGCAATCCATAAAGCACGGAATTGACGTTTCTTTTGACGGCGGTCACGGTAAGCATATTGGCCAGCTTTGATTACTGCTTGGAACGCTACGCGGTAAACGCGTGAACGAGCACCATAGTAACCTTTAGCGCGAGCAAGAATTTTTTTGTGACGGCGATGAGCCTGTACACCACGTTTTACACGAGCCATTTATAATCTCCTTAGATGTATGGGCACATAGCACGAACTGATGCAACGTCACTTACGTGAACCATTACACAACCGCGCAATTGACGGATACGCTTAGCAGATTTTTTGGTCAAAATGTGGCGCTTGAATGCTTGTTTGCGCTTGAAACCGTTTGCAGTCGCTTTAAAGCGTTTAGCTGCACCACGGCGAGTTTTTAACTTAGCCATAGTAACCTCTTTTGGGCACCTGTTCGGCTCGTTTGCACTATTGCAAATCGACCTGCAGGTAAGGAAGGCAGTATCATATAGCATCTGCCTTTAAAACAAAAGTAAAATGCTCATTTTTTAACAGCAACTACTTTATTTTTCTCAAACGTTATTTTCCATAATTAATTCTCAAATTATGAGAAAAATCCACAAAATCAGCGCCTATAATAGAATCAAATTATTAAATCTTTATTCTTATGAATATTCAGAATGATGCATTCGCCGCGTTACGGTATCGAGATTTCTCTATTGTGACCTTGAATCAATTTTGCTTAACACTGGCAATTTTAATTCAGGAAATTATTGTTGCTTATTCACTCTATCAAATCACTCGTGATCCCCTAACCTTGGGTTTTATTGGTTTGGCTGAAGCAATCCCATTTATCACGCTTTCTTTATGGGGTGGTTATTTTGCAGATAAACTGAATAAACAAAGCATTATGAAGGTCTGTTTATTCTTTTCCATTCCTTTACCTTTGGTTCTTTGGGGCTTATTCCATTTCCATGGCTTAGAAAAAATTGGTATTAGCACACTTTCTTGGGGCATTTATGCTGTCATATTTGCCTTAGGTACTATTCGGGGTTTTTACAATCCATCAGCAACCTCACTCAAACCCTTTTTAATTCCACGCGAGCTGTATGCAAATGGTGCCACTTGGACCACGATCGGCTGGCAAAGTGGTGTGATTATTGGGCCAATGTTGGGTGGTTTTATGTTGGCATTTCTGGGACGCGAAACGAGCCTTTTTGCAGTATCAACATTATTGGCAATCTGCTTTATTTTGATTAATTGCTTACAGAAACGAACATTCCCCAAAATGGAAACTGAGAATGTCTTACAAAGCCTAACCGATGGTTTCCGCTTTATTTGGAAAACCAAAATTGTTTTATGGGCAATCTCACTAGACTTGGTATCGGTACTCTTTGGCGGTGTGATTGCATTATTGCCCATTTTTGCCGAAGAAATCTTAAAGGTCGACCCTGAAGGTTTAGGTTATCTACGCGCCGCCCCTTCGATCGGCGCACTGATTACTATGATTGTCCTGACCAAATTCCCACCAATGCACCACGCTTGGCGGAATATGTTGTTGGCTGTCGCTGGCTTTGGTATTTTTACCATTCTGTTCGCCTTTTCAAACAATATATGGCTATCACTATTTGCCTTAGCCATGACTGGTGCTTATGACAGTGTTTCTGTCGTAGTTCGTCAAACTGTGCTACAAATTTTCCCACCTGAAAATATGCGAGGTCGAGTGGCTGCGGTAAATGGAATGTTCGTTTCATCGAGTAATGAACTCGGGGCTTTTGAATCAGGTCTGGCAGCCAAATATCTCGGAACAATCACTGCGACCATATTTGGTGGTTGTATGACGCTTGCAGTTGTAACTTACTGTTGGTTGAAAACCAGCGATTTATTTAAAGTCGATATTACTAAAGGTACTGATCATTAAAGGTTTTAGGGAAAGTCAAACTTTCCCTTTTTTCAAAAAACTCCAACATATAACACATACAACGTTAAATAACGCCCACCTTTGGCGATGGTGACAATCAATAAAAATCGCCAAAAATTTTCTTTCATCAATCCCGCAATCAAAGTAATCGGATCACCAATCACAGGTGTCCAACTCAGTAGCAGCGAATAAAAACCATATTTATGATAAATCTGTTGAGCCTGCTCTAAATGCCGCCCAGAAACAGGAAACCATTTTTTATCTTTAAAATGTTCAATTTTCAGTCCTAACCACCAGTTCACACATGAACCCAAGACATTTCCAATGGTTGCAACCAAGATCAGATAAAGTGGATTGGAAAGCCCTTGTATCAATAAGGTTATTAATACTGCTTCCGACTGTAAAGGTAATAATGTCGCAGCCCCAAAAGCAGATATAAACAACAACCAATAACTCATGAGGCAAACTTAAACACAGTAAAATATTAGACTTGGATCGATAAAGCTTTTTGTATCGCAGAACGCGCTGTTAAGCGTTCAATATAGTCTTGCACATATGGATAATCTTCAAGCTGAATGCCTTGCCATTCATAACGCAATGCCCAAGGCAAGATTGCCATATCGGCAATTGAATACTCACCCGCCACAAACTTTTGACCAATCAATTGCTTATTTAAAACAGTGTAAAGGCGCTTAGTCTCATTGATATAACGATCAATTGCATAAGGAATACGTTCAGGTGCAAATTTATTAAAATGATGATTTTGCCCTAGCATTGGACCAAACCCACCCATTTGCCACATTAACCATTGTTCCACCTCAACTCGCTCTTGTTCATCCGTAGGATAGAATAATCCAGTCTTCCGACCTAAATATTGTAGGATCGCACCTGATTCAAATACAGAAATCGGTTCACCTCGCGGTCCATTTTGATCAACAATCGCTGGAATTTTATTATTAGGAGAGATTCTTAAGAAGTCTGGTTGGAACTGATCATTTTCCAAAATATTAATTGGAAAAATTTGATAATCCAAGCCCATTTCCTCAAGTGCAATGGTTATTTTATGTCCATTGGGTGTTCCCCAATAATAAAGATCAATCATTTTAAAATTATTCTCCATACACCGTAGATAGTGGCTCTTTACACACCTTAATAGATTTAAAAAGAAACAACAAGTTCTGCAAATTAAAAATAATTTTTTATAATTATCAATTATATATAAAATTTATTTAAAAAAATAGATCTTTAACTTGAATTTTTTAAACCCAAACATATATTAATTATTGTGTTAGAAATGACGATTTTTAACATTCTGTCGATGTTTATACATGGCAGGTTTAAGTTTTATCTTCTTATTTTTAAAACTTTGCTGACCTCAGGAGGTTCTAATCATGAGTAATCTAAATCTTCATCCTTTATTTCGTCGTAGCATTGGATTTGACCGTTTAAATGATTTTATTGACTACGCCATGCAAAGTGATACACCCAATTACCCTCCATATAACATAGAGAAATCTGGTGAAAACCGTTATCGCATTGTGGTGGCTACCGCAGGTTTTAGCCTAGAGGAATTAGGACTGAGTCTAGAAAATCAGCTTCTTACCATTTCAGGTAAACCTGAGGTTGTTCAGAAAGAAACAACTGAATATCTGCATAAAGGAATCGCGCGTCGTGCCTTTAAATTGTCTTTACGCTTAGATGAACATATTGAAGTTCAACAAGCTGATTATGAGAATGGTTTATTGGTTATTGAGTTGGAACGAATCATACCAGAAGAGAAACTTCCACGCGAAATCCCAATTGGTAAGAAAAAACTTTTACTTGATCAGCCTGATTCTACAGAAAAAACTGTAAGTACTCAGTAATTATGCTTTAAATCAAAAAAGCCCTGCTATTCGAGCAGGGCTTTTTTGATGATTGGATGATTACTTTTTCTTTTTCGGACCAAGTAACATGCCCATCTGACGACCTTCCATCTTCGGCGCTTGTTCAACTACGCCAAACTCAGCAACGTCAGCTTCAATTTTTTGCAATTGAGCCAAACCAAGCTGTTGATGTGCCATCTCACGACCACGGAAACGCAAGGTAATTTTCACCTTATTCCCTTCTTCAAGGAAACGTAAAATTGCACGCAATTTTACTTGGTAATCACCTACGTCCGTTGCAGGACGTAACTTGATTTCTTTCACTTGCACTTGATGCTGTTTTTTCTTCGCATCTTTTTGCTTTTGCTTTAAGTCAAATAAGTGCTTGTTGTAGTCCATGATTTTACAAACAGGCGGTTCTGCATTAGCAACAATCTCAACAAGGTCAAGATTAGCTTCCTCAGCAGCACGTAATGCTTCAGTTAATGAAACAACACCTTTTTGTTCTCCATCTGCAGCGACGAGGCGTACTTCTTTCGCACGGATCTCTTCGTTAATTGCAGGACGGTTACTTTTAGCACCTTGTTGCTGGTTACGGTCAGGCTGTTTAATCTTTATTACTCCACAATGTACCGGCCACGTTCGGCAACGGCAGATTTCACTAGGTCAATAAATGCATCTACTGACATAGTACCTAAATTTTTTCCTGAGCGAGTACGCACATTAACAGTACCTTCTTCAACTTCTCGATCACCGAGAACTAAAAGGTAAGGAATACGCTCTAGGGTACGCTCACGAATCTTAAATCCGATTTTTTCATTTCTCAAGTCTGAAATGACACGAAGGCCATTTTCTTTGAATTTTGCGACCACTTGCTCACATGCTTCTGCTTGTGCATCGGTAATATTCATTACACACGCTTGCACAGGTGCAAGCCAAGGTGGCATGAAACCAGCATAATGTTCAATTAGTATACCAATAAATCGCTCAAAACTACCAAGAATTGCACGATGCAACATGACTGGCTGATCACGATCATTGTCTTCAGTGACATAAGACGCATCTAAGCGAATTGGTAAGTTGAAGTCACATTGAATCGTACCGCACTGCCATACACGGCCTAAGCAATCTTTCAATGAAAATTCAATTTTCGGACCATAGAATGCACCTTCACCAGGTTGCAAATCCCAAGCCAAGCCTGCGTTATCTAAAGCATCCGCCAAAGATTTTTCAGCCAAATCCCAAAGTGCATCATCACCGACACGTTTTTCAGGACGTGTAGAAAGTTTCATTTGCACTTCTTCAAAGCCGAAGTCTTTATAAACATCTAAAGTCAGCTTAATAAAGTCAGCAACTTCTTGACCAATTTGTTCTTTGGTACAGAAAATATGTGCATCATCTTGGGTAAATCCACGAACACGCATAATCCCGTGTAAAGAACCTGATGGCTCATTACGATGACAAGAACCAAACTCAGCCAAACGAATTGGTAAATCACGGTAAGATTTCAAACCTTGGTTAAACACTTGTACATGACAAGGACAGTTCATTGGCTTAACAGCATAGTTACGACTCTCTGAATGAGTCGTAAACATGTTATCTGCGTAGTTGGCTGCATGACCAGATTTTTCCCAAAGCGTAAAATCGACGATTTGCGGCGTTTTAATCTCTAGGTAGCCATTGTCTTGCTGAACTTTACGCATGTATTGCTCAAGCACTTGGTAGATTGTCCAACCATTTGGATGCCAGAACACCATACCCGGTGCTTCTTCTTGCATATGGAATAAATCTAAAGCTTTACCGATTTTACGATGGTCACGCTTTTCCGCTTCTTCAATACGTTTGATATATGAAGCTAACTGTTTTTTATCAGCCCAAGCCGTACCATAAATACGTTGAAGCTGTTCATTCTTCGCATCACCACGCCAGTAAGCACCAGAGATTTTTGTGAGCTTGAATGATTTTAAGAATTTAGTGTTTGGTACGTGCGGACCACGGCACATATCCAAATAATCTTGATGGTAGTACAAGCCCATTTGTGTTTCATTCGGCATGTCTGCGATCAAGCGCAATTTGTATTCTTCGCCACGTGCTGTGAATTCTGCAATCACCTCATCACGTGGTGTCATTTTTTTGATGACATCATAATCTTGATCGATGAGCTTTTTCATACGCTCTTCAATCGCTGCCATATCATCTAAAGTAAAAGGACGTGGCATCCAGATGTCATAGTAGAAACCTTCTTCAATGACTGGACCAATTACCATTTTTGCTTCTGGAAACAGCTGCTTAACAGCGTGACCAACGAGATGTGCGCAAGAGTGACGAATAATTTCTACGCCTTCTTCATCTTTAGGCGTAATAATTTGCACAGTTGCATCTTCGGTAATCAAGTCTGAAGCATCGACTAGACGATCATTAACACGACCTGCTACGGTATTTTTCGCAAGACCCGGACCAATGCTTAATGCAACGTCCATCACAGATACGGTTTGATCAAACTGTTTTTGATCGCCATTTGGCAAAGTGATAATTGGCATAATAAAATCCTTAAGGAGTGATGCCCTATACGAAGGAGCATATCACCGCGAGATTATGTATTGAGGCGAACCTCAAAAGATAAAAAACGGCGGATAAAAAAGTATTCAAGATTTTACACAGGTTTAGTTGAGGATGAAACCTTTGAATCATAAAAACCTAGATTGATTAAGCTTCATCTCCGACTAAAGCCTAAATGATTTAGACTGAATGACACACTATGTTGATATAGATATAAATGAAAAAAACACAAATGGAGCAAACACATGGTTAGTGCATATGATGAATTACCGAGAACCCCTGCAAATTTCGTTGCTTTATCACCTTTACGTTATTTAGAACGTGCTGCTTATATTTATCCATACCAAGCCGCCATTATTCATGGGGAACATCAAATCACATGGCAACAAAGCTATCAACGTTGTCGCCAGTTTGCACATCAGCTCACTCAGTTAGGAATTCAAAAGAATGATACCGTTTCGGTACTCTTGCCGAATGTACCTGCAATGATTGAAGCACATTTCGCTGTACCAATGGCAGGTGCAGTACTCAATACGCTGAATACTCGTCTCGATGCCAAAACCATTGCTTTTATGTTGGCTCATGCAGAATCAAAAGTTCTTTTGGTCGATCCAGAATTCAGATCACTTGCTGAAGAAGCATTAACGCTGATCTCTCAAGATATTATTGTGATTGATGTATTTGATCAGGAATACGAAGGTGAGCAAATTGCACTTGGGCAATATGAATATGAATCGTGGTTAGCTGAAGGCAATCCTGAATTTGAATGGCTACTTCCACAAGATGAATGGGATGCGATTAGTCTGAATTACACTTCAGGCACCACAGGCAATCCAAAAGGTGTGGTTTATCACCATCGTGGTGCTTATCTCAATGCGGCCAGTAATATTTTGGCATGTGGTATGAAACCTCGTGCGGTTTATCTATGGACACTACCACTATTTCACTGTAATGGTTGGTGTTTTGCATGGTCAATTGCAGCTAGTGGCGGCACCAATATTTGCTTACGTCGAGTTGATCCAGTTTTAATTTTTAAATATATCGCTGAACACAAAGTCGATTATTTCTGCGGTGCGCCAATTGTCTTATCCATGCTCATCAATACTCCAGCAGAACAAAAAACAGCTTTCAACCACCATGTTGAAGTCATGGTTGCTGGAGCTGCCCCGCCCGTTGCGATTATTGAAGGTATGCGCCATATTGGAATTAATGTTAATCATGTCTATGGTTTGACAGAAACCTATGGCCCATCGGCATTATGTGCTTCGCAAGCAGGATGGAGTGACTTATCTATTCAAGAACAGGCTCAACTTCATTCACGCCAAGGTGTTCCTTATCCACTCCAAGACAGTATGCGAGTACTTGATCCTGAAACGATGCAACCCGTACCGAATGATGGACAAACCATGGGCGAAATTATGTTCCGTGGTAATATCGTGATGAAAGGTTATCTCAAAAATCCACAAGCGACTGAAGAAGCTTTTAAAGGTGGTTGGTTTCATACAGGAGATCTAGCCGTTTGCCATCCTGATGGTTATGCCAAAATTACTGATCGCTCTAAAGATATTATCATTTCAGGTGGCGAAAATATTTCATCGCTCGAAGTCGAAGATGTACTTTACCGCCACCCTGCTGTACTCACCGCCGCAGTGGTCGCAAAACCTGATGAACGTTGGCAAGAAGTGCCTTGTGCATTTATTGAGTTGAAGCAAGGTGCATCTGCTTCCGCAGAAGAAATTATTGCACATTGCCAAAAAGAACTGGCTCGCTTTAAAGTTCCCAAAGATGTCGTGATTACTGAGATTCCAAAAACATCAACAGGCAAATTACAAAAATTTATTTTAAGAGAGTGGGCAAAAGAACGAGCTAGCGTTTCGTTTGAGAATTAATGCCTAAAAATAAAAAGAAGTTTCAACTGAAACTTCTTTTTGGCTTTAACCTTGATCAGATAACAAGGCGACTTGCTGTACATAGTTCACAAATTTGAGCTTGGATGCGGCAAGTTCTTCTTCACTCACCTGCTGTTTGATATCACGATGAATGCGTAAAACATGCTGACGCAAAGTATGGCGTTCAGAAGCATTAAACACTTTACTAAACTCATTAATGATTGGATCACCTTGATCAATCATTCGATCTACCCAACGCATCAATTGCATTTGTTTTTTAGCACCTTGTTGCGGTGTCAAATAAGATAAAATCGTGGTTTCATTTTCATTACGCAATAACTTACCAACACGTTGAAACTGACGACGACGTGCTTCAAATGAACTGATCTTCTGCACTTCAAGTAATGCATCAATCAAACGCTCATCGACAGGAAGCTTTTGAATTTGTTTTGGATTGAGTTGAGCCAATTGCTCACCTAAAGCAGCCATACGTTGCACAGCTTTTTTTTGCTCGGTTCTACTCGCACGTCCTTCTAATGACTCAAAATCTTCATCTGTATAACGTTGTTGGGTACCACGTGCCACGATTACTCTGCCTCATAAAATTTTGCTGCAAACAGCGTTTGAATTTCTTCCAGTGCTTTTTCTTCATCAGCACCATCAATCACCAATCTTAATGTTGTGCCTTTACCAGCACCCAACATCAACAATGACATAATATTTTTTGCATCAACCAATTTATCACCCTTGCCGATTTGTATCGAAGAGCTAAATTTGGTTGTGACTTCAATCAGTTTACCAGATGCACGCGCATGTAAGCCGAGTTTATTAATTACATCAATTGTTGTGTCTATCATGACCAGTGCTTCATTTCTCTATGTAAGATTTGGACAGTCCATTTTGCCTTAAGAGCCTGTTTGAGTCTATCCACGATATAAACTGAACGATGTTGCCCACCTGTACATCCCACTGAAATGGTCATGTAATGTCGATGCCCTTCCGCAAAAGCTGGCAACCATTTTTCCAAGAAGTTATAAATATCGGTAAACATTTCATTGGTTTGCTGATTGCTTTCTAAAAAACGGCAGACGGGATCATCCAACCCAGAAAGACGACGCAACTCTAAATCCCAATGCGGATTAGGTAAATGACGCACATCAAATACATAATCGGCATCAAGCGGAATGCCATGTTTATAGCCAAAGGATTGTAGAATCACAATCAACTTGTCTGACTGCCCCAGTTTGGTCAGCAGGATATGCTTTAAATCATGGACACTTTTATCTGTGGTATCAATATGCACGGTGGAACGAAACTGGATCGGTATCAGCAACTGTTTTTCTTCCTGTATGCACTGCAACAGGCTATTAAAACGATTTGCTAAGGGATGTGGTCTACGCGAAGAACTAAACCGTGCAACTAAGTCCTGATCTTGCGTGGTTAAATAAATGACATCCACGGTACCATGTTTTTTTAATTGTTCAAAAACATGATCGAACTCTTGCATATCGGCACGAGTACTCCGAATATCCACACCTAATGCCAACTGCTCTAAATTATTTTCATGATCCAGTTTAGCTACAATTTCAGGCAATAATGCCAAAGGTAAATTATCTATACAATAATAGCCCAAATCTTCAAGCACCTGTAATGCAGATGATTTTCCTGAACCTGACTGTCCTGTCACGATAAGAATACGCTTCATCGCATATCGCCCTTTAATTTATTTTATGTTTTGAAATTAATGTGTAAATTATCAATCAAACGTGTTGAACCCAATTTAGCCGCAATAAATAAAACTAAATCACGATCAAACTCTTCAATTGGTTGCAAATTAGGTTGACGAGCTTCTACATAATCCACAACAAATCCAGCTTGTGTCAATTCCGTTGAGATATTTGCTAACACTTGCGAAAGTGATTGCCCCTCTCCCAATCCAACCTCAGCTTGTTTTAACAACTGATAAATTTTTGGCGCAATACTTCTTTGCTCTTCAGACAAATAACCATTGCGTGAACTTAAAGCCAAACCATCTGCTGCTCGTACAATTGGTACGCCGATGACTTCTAATGGAATATTTAAATCCTGCACCAACTGACGAATTACAGCCAATTGTTGATAATCTTTTTCTCCAAAAAAAGCATAATCAGGTTGTACAATATTGAATAGTTTAGTAACAACAACCGCCACGCCATCAAAATGACCTGGACGCGATTGACCACATAAATCATTGGTAATTTGACTAACACTAATATTGGTTAAACGAGGCTGCTTGCCATACATTTGATCGACAGAAGGGGCAAAAATAATGTCACACCCTACATCTGCCAACAAACGACTATCTTGTTCTAAGGTACGAGGATAGCTATCAAAATCTTCACCCGCACCAAACTGGATTGGGTTAACAAAAATACTCACCACCACGACATCACAGATTTTTTTTGCAGCACGCACCAAAGTCAAATGACCTTCATGCAAATTCCCCATAGTTGGCACAAAACCAATTAATTTTTTTGTTGTTCTTGCCGGTGCTAATGATGCGGTTAAGCCTTGTATTGTTGTTTCTGTTTTCATGAGTTAGAGCTCAACTTGAAAAGTGTGTTCTTTCGCTGGAAATGATTGATTTTGAACAGCAGCATGATACGATTTAAACGCATCTATAATTGCGGTTTCGCCCGCTTGTTCTTTCATAAAATTACGCACAAAACGCGCAACGCGACCAAAAGTTAAACCAAGCATGTCTTGTACCACCAAAACTTGTCCATCAGTTTCATTGCCTGCACCAATACCAATCACTGGAGTATTAGGAAATAGTTCAGCAATTTCCTTGCCTAACTGAGCTGGAACACACTCTAATAATAATACCGCAGCACCTGCATCAACCACAGCTTGGCAATCCGCAATTAATTGATCTGCTGCTTCACGCGTTCGTGCTTGAAGTTTATAGCCGCCGAATACGTGTACTGATTGTGGCGTTAAACCCAAATGCACACAGACAGGAATACCATTACGTGTCAAAACTTGGACTAATTTACTTAACCAAGCACCGCCTTCAATCTTGACCATTTGTGCGCCTACTTGCATCACGGCTTTGGCATTTTTTAGACCATCTTCAAGCGTTGCATAACTCATAAATGGTAGATCAGTCATAATTAAGGCGTGCGAATTACCACGACGTACAGCTGCTGTATGATAAGCCATATCTTCAACTGTCACAGGAAGTGTGGAATCTCTTCCTTGAATCGCCATTCCTAGAGAATCACCAATTAAAATTGTATCAATTTCAGCCAATTCCATCGCTTTAGCCATACTTGCATCGTAACAAGTAAGACATGAGAACTTACGTCCATCAGCTTTAAATTTTCTTAAGTCACTTAGACTAATCATGATGATATCCTCTGCAGGCATTTCCAGAACGAAACAATCTTACGCAGTTGCCCAAGATTGATCTGCGATTACAGTTAAGTTTGCTTGCTGCACTAGTTCTAAATCTTTTAATGAGTGCCCATTTAAGTGTAAATGAGCATCTAAATCTAATAAGGGAAGGATCACAAAATCACGCTCTAAAATACCAATATGTGGTACGGTCAAACGTTCATTTTGAATCTGCTCTTGACCATAAATCAATAGATCCAAATCAAGCGTGCGCTCTCCCCATCGCCTTAAACGAATACGACCTGCTTCTTGCTCAAATTGTTGTAATTGGTCTAATAAGGCAAGTGCTTCAAGTGTCGTGTCCAATTGAACAACGGCATTTAGATAATTTGGCTGGTCCTGAGGACCCATCGGCGGACTTTGATAAAGCCTTGAAACTTTTACCGAACCTAAACTAGCCAACTTCACAACAGCTTCGCTAAGAATCTGTTGTGAATCGCCTAAGTTACTGCCTAAACCGATATAGGTACGAATAGTCATTGCGTCGGTCCAAAAACCACTTGGCTGAGATCACGTTGTACACGCTTACGCTTAAGGATCGGATGATCTGCATTGATTTGTCCTGAAACGGCAGTCGCTTTTTCAATAAAACGGCTAGTTGATTCATCTGCTCTAACACGTTCTTTCTTGGCACGGCGGCTTCTAGGCTCAGGGACATTGACCAAAGGCTCAATCTCAGTGGTCTTTGGCTCATCAACTTCAACTGTCTTACGGCGTGTTTTACTACGTTGACGGTTGTATTGACGAATTGCGACTTCTTTTTGATCGATTGACATTTCTTGGTAAGCTTCCCACCAAATACCCATGCCTTCGGTACTGCTATCACCTGATTTCTCACGTAACAACAAGAAGTCAAAGCCTGCACGAAAACGTGCATGTCCAGCTAAAGCTTCAATTTGCTGTGGTTTTGGATTGAGCAAACGGGTTTGCATTTCCCATACTTCACGAATAAAAGTTTCAGCAAAACGAGGAATAATGGTACGTGTGGCTTGACGTTTCAATACATCTAAACCAGCTTGGGCACGTGCTTCAGCAGGAACAACACCTTTATTTAAATAAAAATCACAACGCTCTAAGAAAGGCTTCCATAACAATACTGCATAAAAAAATGCGGGATTAATGGTCTTACCAATTTGAATTCGTTGATCAGTATTTTTAGCTGCACGTTCGATGAAAGCTGTTAGATTTGGAGGAATTTCAGCAAATAATTGCTTCCAAACACCAAACTCAATCAGCATCGGCAAAACGCGTGCAAGATGTCCCATCGTAAATAATTTTTGAGACTCATCGTATAATCGATGAGGTGAAACGTCACGCAACAGTTGGGTCATTTCAACATCAAAAACATCAAGAATGGATTGATCAATTTGGAAGTTAAGTTTCGCAGCAAAACGTAAAGCACGTAACATCCGAACGGGATCTTCTTCAAATCGCTGGGCAGGCTCACCTAGAAAACGCAAAGTACGCGTTTTAATATCATCAACTGCATGACAAAAATCTAGCACGATCGCTTGGCGCGGTTGATAATACAAAGTATTAATTGAGAAATCTCGACGCGCAAAATCTTGCTCAATTGTTCCCCAATTATTATCTCGCAAGATCATACCAGAAGCACTGGTGACTGCTTTTTTGGGAGGAGCGCGGAAAGTTGCGACTTCAATCAGTTCGCGACCAGAATAAACATGTGCTAATTCGAAACGTCGACCAATAATTCGGCAACGTCGACCAAAAACTTCTTTCACTTGTGCTGGTGTTGCATTGGTGACAGCATCAAAATCCTTAGGATTAAGACCTAACATCATATCGCGAACACCGCCGCCCACAATATATGCCTCATAGCCCGCTTTCGTTAGGCTATCGATTACATCTAATATTGAAGAAGGGAGTTGGGCTGTGGACAAACCACATTTTGACGCACGCAAAGTTTGCAAAAGACACTGTCTCCTACGTCAGGACGTAAATAACAATTTGTCGCTAATCATAGCTCTAACACACTCAAAGGGCAATTTATTCTGTTGAAGTTTCAACAGATCAGTGTGTTTTAATTGCAATATCATCTTTATTTTTATCCTATAATGCTAAGCGTGCTTTATTTTTTTCAAGTAATTTTGGACCAATTCCTTTGACATTGACCAACTCATCTACCGTTTTAAAACCACCATTCTTTTGGCGATATTCCACAATAGCCTGAGCCTTTTTCTCACCAACGCCATTTAAAGTCTGTAACTGCTGTAAATTTGCTTGGTTCAAACTAATCTTATCGCCCTGAATATTGGTAGAGGATGAAACTTGCTGGGAGCTTTTCTGTGGCGTAGGTCTTGATAAATAATAATTATTGTTAGGCTGCTTCGCTAATTGCTGATCACGTGCTTGTTGTTGAGCTTTCCATTTTTCATAGGATTGATCAAATGGCTGTGCACTCACATAAACAAAGCAGCTTAAAAATATAAAAATAAATAGAACAAAGTTATGTTTGCTGCGTGGTTGCGGCAAATTCATTGGATTTCCCCTGAAGTTTTAAGTGTCGTTTTGCTTGCTCCCAGAGTTCATCCATTTCTGCCAAACTCATTTCTTGCAAGTCTTTATTTTGTCTTTGTGCTTGTTGTTCAATATATGCAAATCGGCTTCTAAATTTATGAATCGTTGCCAATAATGCAGTCTCACTCGACACGCCAATTTTACGTCCTATGTTAATTAAAGAAAATAGGCAATCTCCAAATTCTTCTTGTATTTCATCAGTTTTTTGAGTTTTTATTGCCTGTTGTAATTCCTCTAATTCCTCATTTAACTTTCCATAAGCATCTTCAACTGTTTCAAAATCAAAACCTAGCTGCGCTGCTTTTTTTTGAATCTCATGTGCCTGTACCAATGCTGGCGCATGTTTCACGTCATCTAGTCGAGATTGAGCCTTACCTTGTTTTTCTTGTTGCTTAATTTGTTTCCATAGTTCACTGACTTGTTCTGGATCTAAATTTTGATATTTTTCAGCTTGAAATACATGTGGATGACGACGAATTAATTTTTCACTAATTGCATCTACCACATCATGAAAGTTAAATGCGCCTTGTTCACTATACATCTGAGATTGGAACACGACCTGCAATAACAAATCGCCTAACTCATTACGAATTTCATTTAGATCGCCCTCTCGAATCGCAGCTTCTACCTCATAAGCCTCTTCGATCGCATAACGTGTCAAACTATTTGGTGTTTGTTGTTGATCCCATGGACACTTTTGTCTTAATTCGTGCATGATTTCTAATAACTTTTCCATGAATTCCTCCAAATACACCAAAATGTTGCAGCTTGAACCTGCTTATGCGTAATATACGCCGATTAAAGAAATATGATAAAGCAAGGGAAAGCAATGCAACATAGCGTATTTATTAGCGGTGCAGCACAAGGAATTGGTGCTGAGATTGCACGTATCTTTCATCGTCATGGTTACAAAGTCGGTATTTATGATATTAATGATGAGCAAGCGCTTCGTTTAGCCAACGAACTTGGTGAAAATGCTAAAGCGGGTTATTTAGATGTCAGTAACTTTCGTCAGTGGAAAATAGCACTACAAGATTTTAAAAATTGGGCAGGCGAACTGAATATTTTAATTAACAACGCTGGAATCTTATACTCTGGTGCATTTGAAGAGACGTCAATTCAATCCCATCATAGCACTGTGGATATCAATATCAAAGGAGTTCTGAATGGTTGCCATGCTGGGTTACCCCATCTAGAAAAAGCGAGTTTTGCCCGTGTAATTAATCTTTCTTCAGCTTCAGCAATTTATGGACAAGCTGATTTAGCCTCATATTCAGCAAGTAAGTTTGCTGTTCGTGGTTTAACAGAAGCCTTAGATGTAGAGTGGCAAAAATATAATATTCGTGTACTCGATGTAATGCCTTTATTTGTACAAACCAATATGGTGAAGAATATGGATGCGGGTAGTATTCAAAATATTGGCGTTGATTTAACCCCCGCTGATGTAGCAAAACAAGTATTACATCTAGCACAACAAAAAGATCATGCCCTGATCCCGACCCATACTCCTGTAGGTATCAAAACTAAGCTGATGTATCAATTGTCGAGTATTAGCCCACAGTTTTTAAATCGGCTGACTAATATTTTTCTATCAAAAAGATAAATTAAAAGATTCATTCAAATAATATTTGAATGAATCAAAATAAATATTATGTTTCAAAAACTTATACTAATAAAAAAATCTTTTACTTTATAAAATAAAAATATTTATTAAATATCTCCTTAAATCCCTGTTAATTATTTATAACTTTTTGTATATTTGCATAATTTTTGATACATTTTGTATTTTTACAGGGGTTTATATGTCATCTTTATTATTAAAACCAAAGCTTTCACTCTTATTCATCAGTTGCATAAGTTTATCGATTTCTGGTTTAACAACTCAAGCACATGCTGGTTTATTTGATAACTATACGGATACGGCTCAGAATTTTCGTTCATCATTAGACTTCCTTCATAAATCATTTTTCAATCAATTTAATTGTTTATCTTTCACCCAATCTAAATTGTATATGCCAGCA
>NZ_NHRQ01000022.1:0-46313 GCF_002165335.1 Acinetobacter sp. WCHA29 | reverse complement strand
CTCTTGAATTAAATAATTTTGCTGATTAATTTAAGATCAAATAAATTGTACGTTTTTTGATTTATGACGGAAGTCTATTGACTCAACCGATATCGGCACCAACGCAAGAATTATTTGAAAAAAAAGCTAAAAGTAATGATGCAGCGTTGTATCTATTAGAAAAGGCGCGTTTAGAACAAGCAAACAAACAATATGAAGCCAGTAAGCAAACTTTTGAAAAAGCATTTGAACTATTAGATGCTCAAAATAATAAAGCAACAATTAGCGCCTCGAAATTAGGTTTTAAGGCACTTTCCCTCGTGAGTAATGATAGTGTAGCACCTTATAAGATTCCTGAATATGAACAGGTATTAGCACATGTTTACCAATCGATAAACTATCTAGCTTTAAATAATACTGAGGGCGCGGCTGTTGAAATGCGTGTAGCGCAACGTATTCAACGCGAAATTGAATTAGCTCATAGCAAAGAAGCAGAAAAAGCAGCAGCTAAAGGTCAAAATGTTAATTCTGCTCCAGCTGAATACGATGAAGCTTTAGCTGGACTAAATACAATTGCAGGTAAAGTAAAAAATACCTATCAAAATGCGTATGCATTTTATATGGCGGCAACATTATGGGAAGCCTTGGGTGAAAAAAATGATGCTTTAGTTGATTATAAAAAAGCATATGAACTACAGCCAAATGATTTTATTAAAAATGATGTAAAACGACTCGATAACGCCGCAAAGAAAGCAAATGGTCAATATCCAGTTGTTATTTTTCTGGAGCAAGGATTAGTTCCTCAAAAAATTTCTTCGACCTTAGCAATTCCAACACTAAATGGATTAGTGAATATCTCATTTGCAAGCTATGACCCTTCAACCTATGTTGCACCAAGTCAGGTTGATGTGGCTGTAAATGGGAAAACCGTTGCAAATACAGCATTACTTACTGATATTGGTGCGTTGGCTGTAAAAACACTAAAAGAAAAGATTGCCGCTAATCTCACAACTCAAATTGCACGTTCTACAGCGAAATACGCTGTACAAAAAGAACTGGGCAATCGTTTAGGCGTATTTGGACAACTTGCAGGCAATATCTATAACACTGCCACAGAAAAAGCAGATGTTCGTGCATGGAATACCCTCCCAAGCAATGCACAAGTCACTCGCCTTTTACTCCCTGTTGGTAGTCATACCATCCAACTTAAAAACAACTATGCAAATCAATCGATCAATATTGAAGTGAAAGCTAATCAGACGACCTTCATTCATGGTATCGAAACCAACCAACAAATTGTCGCTGATAGCTTCAGTATCGCTAAATAACAACTTGAGTAAAACATAATGAAACAACGCCTTTTACCCATAATTCTGTGTAGCTTTAGCCTTGGCTTAACTGCATGTACAGCACCAAATGCGATGCGTACACAAACAGACCCAAATACTGGTGCAAGCAATGTCAGAACCATGACAGGTAATCCTATTCTCGCAACCCGTATTGGTGTCAATCGAATCAATATGGTCAGTCTTGGAGATATTAAAAAAGCATCACTCGCCTTAAAAAATGGTTGGTTCTACGAACAATCTTTTGAATACAAAGTTGTTTGGTTTGATGCCAATGGAACAGAAATCAATCCAGAAGGTGCAACTTGGAAACCAATCACATTACAAGGGCGTGAAGTAAAAACCGTTCAGTCTGTCGCACCCAATCCAAGTGGTGTTGATGTACTTATTTACATGAAGAAAGACTAATCAACAGCTTATTTATAAGGGGTAAAACATGAAATTCCGTACTTTGGCTTTAGCAACCACAATTGGCAGCATGGCATTGTTCAGTGGCTGTGCCTCCCAGGCTGTATCTTATGGCGATGCACAGGCAACTGAAACCTTAACCAAAGATTTTGGCTCAACCGACCTTCAACAAATCGCAGCCAAGATGGTTGATGACATGCTGGCGTTTCCACCCGTGATTGAAATGACTCAGGCTCGCCGTCCAGTACTGTTTGTTGACCGTATCAAAAACAAGACCCAAGAGCATATTGATACTGAATCCATCACTGACACCATCCAGAACAAACTGATTAATTCTGGAAAATTCCGTTTCGTTGACATGACTTCTGTCGGTGCAATGGCAGACCAGTTGGCTTATCAACAGCAAAGTGGCATGGTAGACAAACGTACAGCAGTGAAAACAGGATCTCAAATTGCCGCTGAATACATGCTGAATGGTAACTTATCCAGCATCGTCAAAAATTCAGGCGGTAAGAGTGATGTGTACTACAAGTTCACTTTCAAATTACAAAACCTGAAAACAGGTATTGTTGAATGGACAGGTGAAAAAGAAATTCGTAAATCGGCTAAACGTGCTACTTTTGGTCTATAAACCATTCACAACAACAATAAACCCGATGCTCAGCACCTGCTGAACATCGGGTCATATAGAATGATAGAAAATGATGAAATCCTTACTTTGTGCAGCCCTGTTCTGTTTAACAACAATTCACTCAGCTAACGCCGCCCTACAAGAAGTCATGAAAGAAGCCACAGGTAGCGGCCCAACCCAACAACAGGCTATTGCAGAAGCCTTGCTGATTGCAGCCCAGTCTGTAAATGGCACCAGTGTTAGTTCACGCACTGACTTAGCGGAAGAAGTGAACATGGTGGTCAGCAACAACCATTGGAGCTACCAAGGAAAAACCTCGCCTGTATTCAGTGTTGAAACGCAGGGCACTAATGCGATTAATCGTTTTCAGGTGTTAAGTGTTTCGGGTTCGGGCAAGAACTACCGCGCCAAAGTGCGTGCTTATGTCAGCAAGTTTCAATCAAGTGTAGCGGATCAACACTTACGCCGTATTGCGGTTATGCCATTTCAATATAACTATTCAAAAACTCAACTCACAGATGGCAGTGATGCTGATGACTTTGTGACAGAAGTTGCTGATTTGGTCGGCACTCAACTGGCAAACTCACGTCAGTTAAGTTTGGTGAGTCGTGACTATATTGAGGAAATGGCAAGTGAAAATGCCTTTCTTCGTTGGGATGGTGCACCAGCAGAAATGGCAAGACTTGGGCAAAAAGTGGGTGCTGACTATATTTTAGTTGGACGTATCAATGAAGCAAAAACGACTCAAGGACGTTCATTTTATGGCGCTGTTCCAGCTGGGCAACAAGCAATCCGTCTAAATTGGCGAGTGATTGAAGTGAATACAGGAAAAGTTGCTGCTGCAGGAACTGTAAATCAACAGCAACGCCAATCTCTAGGAGAGCTTATTCATAATTCACAATCTACAACCTCATCAGACTTACTCGCACAACAAATAAGTAATGATGTCTTAAATGGCTTGTCTTTAATGCCGATCAGTAACTCTCGACAAAACTCGACACAAGTAGAGAGTTCAGAACCACTGTCGGATGCTGAACTCACACCAGGTTCGAGTGAAAAACCGATTCGTTGGTGATCGAATAATCTGTGTATATTCAATTTATGATTTTTTGTTGATGCAAAAAAAGAACACTTTAAATTCATTTAAAGTGTTCTTTTTTATAAATATAATGTCAATCAACTACCCTGAACTAAACGTCTTGCACTAATAATGCCTGGTTGCTGCTCTAAACGAGCTAAAAGACGAGACAGTTGTGCCAAACCTTTCACTTCAATCAGTAACTTCATATTGGCAATCCCATCTGCCTCAGAAATCGTATTGACCTGACGAATATTGATTTGGTCTGAGAAAATCACTTGCGTGAGGTCTTTAAGTAGACCACGGCGATCATAAGCCTCAACCACGATTTGCACACTCTGACCACGGGTCGGTTGCATTTCCCAATCGGCTTCAACAGCACGTTCAGGCTCTTGAGTCGTCATACGCAAATAATCTGGACAAGCAACCTTATGGATACTGACACCACGATTTAAAGTGATATAGCCCCCAATCGACTCACCATGTACAGGTTGACAACACTGTGCAATATGCAATTCCACATTATCCAAACCATCGATCAAAATCCCGTGTGCTGAGAGCGTATGGCTGGCACGTGGATTTAAGGCAGGCTTTAAGACCAGTTCAGGCTCATCTTGATCCAAGTGCATCTGACGATTGACTTGATTCATCAAGGCATGGAGGCTGATATCACCACTGACCAAAGCAACTAAAATATCATCGCCAGATTTCAGATTAAAGTGAGATGAATAGTCTTTAAGATCGATGCTTTTCGGGTGAATTGCTAAGCGTGCTAACTCTTTATTAAGTAATTCACGCCCCACCTCAACATTCTTACTACGATCTTGCTGTCTAAACCAATGCCGCAACTTGTCACGCGCACGAGCAGTTTTGATATAACCTAAAGAGTTCACCAACCAATCACGGTTCGGTTCACGATCTTTTTTGGTTAAAATTTCAACCTGTTCACCCGTTTTCAGCGTATAAGTTAATGGCACATAACGTTGATTGACACGTGCTGCATAACACTTATTACCTACCTCAGTATGTACATGGTAAGCAAAATCTAAAACCGTTGAACCTCGAGGCAATTCTTTAATATCACCATCACGACTAAACACATAGATTTTTTCAAAATTTTCAAAATCTTGAATTTGATCTATACCATTTGACTCTTCATCTTCACCATGTGGTGTGGTTTCGGTACGTTCTTGATAATGTTCCAATACCGCACGTAAAGAATGTAGACGATGATTAAATGAATGATCGGTATTTTTTGCACCTTCTTTATAATTAAAATGCGAACAAACGCCCAGTTCGGCTTCGTTGTGCATCTCGAAGGTACGAATTTGTACTTCTAAAGATTTATTTTCAGCAATCACTGCCGTGTGTAATGAGCGATAACCATTGGCTTTTGGATTGGTGACATAGTCATCAAATTGGTTCGGGATATGACGCCACAGCTGATGCACAATACCTAAAGCGTGATAACAGTCTGGTACACTTTTGACCAATACACGCACTGCACGAATATCATAAAGCTGATCAAAACTCAGATTTTTACTTTTCATTTTTCGATAAATCGAATAAATGTGCTTCACTCGTCCAGTGATTTCAGCCTGAATATGATGCATACCCAGTTCAGTCTTTAGCTTATCAATCACAAACTGAATATATTGCTCTCGCTCTAAACGTTTTTCATTCAGCAACGATGCAATTTCTTTATAACGCTCAGGCGCCAAATAACGGAAAGCGAGATCTTCTAATTCCCATTTTAGTTGTGCAATACCTAAGCGATGTGCAAGTGGTGAATAGATCGTTAAAATCTCACGTGCAACGCGTTCTTGGCGTTCTTTACTTGCAGTGGCTAATTCACGTAAAGCATAAGTACGTTCAGCCAATTTGATCAAAACAACGCGTACATCTTCTGTCACTGAAATCAGCATTTTATAAATGCCGTTTAAATGCTCACGCTGATTGTTATTAAAATGATCTTCTAAACGTTTATTTTTTTCAATCAATTCAGAGAGCTTACCCATCGCAAGCGTGCCTTGCACAAGACCAAGCACCTGTTCGCCGAATTGTTGTTGAATATCCTCTAAAGTAATTAAACCTTCGCGCACACTTCGATACAACACTGCCGCTGACAATGTGTCTTCATCAACATGTAAATGCGCCAAAATATCAGCCATGCCAATACCTGTACTAAAGGTATTGCTACGATGATGAACCGTGGTTTCTAATTCTTTTGCCAAGGTCAGCTCTGCAACTTTTTGAAGTTGCTTTAGCTCCGCCCCATCCAAAATATCACGCACTCGATCTAGCCAAGAGACCAGACCACTTTGCGCTTCAGCGGCATGTTCTACAGTCGTTTCCTCTGACAACTCATGGAGTCGCCCAGGTAACTGCTCACGTACTGTGACCATACCATTCTCCTCTGGATACGTAACTCATTCTCTAATCGTTTATCTCTTGGGTCTTTTCAAATTGCTCAATTTTTTCAAATAAGGCAATTGATTCAACATGCTCAGTATGGGTAAACATGTCCATGACTGCCGCTTTTTTAAGTTGATAACCATATTGTGCCAGTACACCCGCATCCCTTGCTAGCGTTGATGGATTACATGAAACATAAACGATTCTTTTTGCTCCAAAATTAGGTACATATTGCATAACCTCAAACGCACCTGATCGAGGAGGATCAATTAATAATGCATCAAATCCCTGTTTTGCCCAAGAATGATGCGAAAAGTCTTTTGTTAAATCTTGTGAAAAGAACAATGCCTGAGACAATTGATTTGCTTTCGCATTTTCAGTTGCCCGTTGTACCATCTCATCACTTGCTTCAACACCAATGACCTGACCTGTCTCACCAACACAACGTGCTAAAGGTAAGGAAAAATTACCTAGTCCACAAAATAGGTCGAGCACTCTCTCCCCTTTCTGTAAATCTAGCAATTCACATGCCAAGTGAATCATCTTTGCATTTACACCACTATTCACCTGAGTAAAGTCTAAAGGTGAAAATGCAAATTTAACCGCAAACTCATCCAGACTGTAGTGCAAACGCATCGGTGCTTGAGCATCATCAACACGATGTAAACTATCTGCGCCTTTAGGTTGTAAATACAACTGCCAATCCTTTAGTAACGCAAATTGACGTAATTGGTTGACATCCGACACATTTAATTCATCCAAGTGGCGAATCAATAATGCTGTCTCGGTATCACCTATTGCTAATTCTATATGACCAATGTGGGCTTTGCCTGTTAGACTTTCGAGTAGTTTTCTCAACTCTACTAAACTTTCGGACAAACGCTGATCAAGTACGTGACACTGCTGAATCGGTGTTAAATGATTACTGTGATGCTCACGAAAGCCCATCACCAAACGATTTTGTTTCGCAATATAGCGAACGCCGATTCGAGCACGACGACGATAATCTATTTTTTCAGAGCGGATTGGATCTAACCATTGCTCTGGTTGTAAACCAGCAAAATGTTGTAAATGTGACTTTAATACATTCTGTTTTAATAAAATCTGTTCATCTGGATGAATATGTTGCAAGCTACAGCCACCACACACCCCAAAATGCGGACAAATTGGATCGACTCGTCCCACAGCCGCATCACTTTCTAGCTTAACCATATCCGCTTCTTCTAAACGAGAAGTTTGATTACTAATCTTGGCTTGTACTGTTTCACCCACGAGCGCATAACGAATGAAAACCTTCTTGCCATGCTTTTCTTTTGGATGATCAGGATGCGTTCCATAATGCGCAATCCCTCGCCCCTCATGAGAAAAAGCTTCGATTTGAAAGGTATATGTCGGATATTGAGCTGGGCGCTGTTTCGCTTTATGTTTCAAAAGATCAACCTAATTTTTTGGCGCAAACGTATTTGCGGTAAATACAGTATATTGCGATGTTTGTTGCCATACCTGTAAGAATTCTGTTTGTTGCGTTTGAGTTTGTAAATAATCGATCGTGGTTTGAAGCCAATGCTGATGATCATGTTGATTAAGCTGCCCTTTGAGCAACAACCAACGTAAATAGATCAACCATGTATTTAAAACATCACCTTCACAATAACTGGTCAGTTTTAACCATTGTTCAGTACTCACATACTCTGGCACATAATAACCAGTCTCACCACGTTTCCCAGGGAATCCTAAAAGGCAAGCAACATCATCAAGTTTTTGAAAATTTCGACCATTAAACATTGCCATCACATCCATCAAATCGACATGACGATGGTGATAACGGTTTTGATAGTTATTGAAACGCTTTTGGTTATCAATTTCACCCTGATCGAATAAACTTGACGCAGACAAACCATGATACATGGCGCGGAATAAAATCACAGGCAGATCAAATTGCGAGCCATTCCAACTGATTAGTGTCGGTTGCTTCTTATCAAAAATAGATAAAAATTTAGTCAACATTTCAGCTTCTGTATTTTGCTCCTGACTAAATGAAAAAAGTCGAATCCCTTTTTCATCAATCCACAAACCTGAAATACACACAATTTCATGCAAAGGTAGGCGTTGAAAATCCATACCAGATTCTTGACGGCGAATCTTCGTTAATGCCTGTTCAACATCGGCTTCAGGTAAATCAAGATGATAAAGATGAGCACCCGCCTTTAAATCGGTGAGTGTCTCAATATCAAAAACTAAAATTGGAAAACGTAAATTCATCTTGAAATCTCTTCAAATCCCTCCCAACCCACCTTTTATAAAGGAAGGTGTTCTCCCTCTTTTTAACAGAGAGGGATTAGGGGGAGATTTTAATCTTGAACTGAAAACAGCCCTGTTGACAAATAACGATCACCTCGGTCACAGATAATGCAGACAATCACAGCATCTGGGTGTTCTTCAGCAATTTTAATTGATGCCCAAACTGCACCGCCTGAAGAAGTACCTGCACTAATACCTTCTGTGCGCGCCAACTTACGCATGGTTTTTTCTGCTTCGATTTGTGGAATATCAATAATTCGATCCACACGACGACGATCAAAAATAGTTGGAAGATATTCTTCCGGCCAACGACGAATCCCTGCAATGCTCGAACCATCAGAGGGTTGTAAGCCCACAATTTGAATATCAGGGTTCTGTTCTTTTAAATACTTAGAGACCCCCATAATGGTTCCTGTCGTCCCCATCGAACTCACAAAGTGAGTAATTTTTCCGCCCGTTTGCTTCCAGATCTCAGGTCCAGTTGTGAGGTAATGCGCCTCAACATTATCTGGGTTACCAAACTGGTTCAGCACAAACCCCTTGCCATCAGCCTGCATTTGTAAAGCTAAATCGCGTGCGCCTTCCATACCTTGCTGTTTAGTCATTTCGATTAACTCAGCACCATAAGCCGACATTGCATCTTTACGTTCTTGGCTCATGTTATTCGGCATGATCAGCTTCATTTTATAACCACGCATGGCTGCAACCATGGCTAAAGCAATGCCAGTGTTACCGCTAGTGGCTTCAATTAAAGTATCACCAGGTTGAATTTGTCCACGTTTCTCTGCTTGAACAATCATGTTATAAGCAGGGCGATCTTTGACTGAGCCAGCAGGATTATTACCTTCTAATTTCGCTAATACGGTAGCTTGAGTATGACTTGCTAAACGTTGCAAACGCACTAAAGGGCTTTTACCGACATAATAATCTAGTAAAAATTCATCTGCTAAAAAATCAGTTTGCGTATTCGTCATGATCGACACCGATATTAAGGTGGCGACTATTGTATGAAAAAATAAGAAATACTGCACCTTTTCACTATGCTTTTTATTGGCTAGCCCGTACCTCTGTTTGCCACAAAGCATGCTAAAATGTTGCACAGAATGATAAATCTGACCGCACTATGTCAAATTTCAATAAAATCCTGTCAAAACGCTTACGGCTCAATCATGCTTATGGACAATTGATTGCACTTATTTTAGTGCCGATCGCCGTACTGACAGGTGTTGGAATTTTATGGGTTTTATCTGAAACCACCAGTGCAGCCAAACAACAACAGCATTCCGATGCTTCAGCGATCTTAGCTCGTTATCATCAAACCGCAGAAAAATTACTGCAACTGGTACAACAACACCCCGATCAATATGATCGCGCTCAAAACATTATGCAAAAAATGTTTGATGAGAAAAACTTACAACGCGCTGTCATTATTGATAATCAAGGGCAAACCTATCTCAGTATTGGTTATCAAAATAATCGTTTTTGGCCAACTTTTCCAAATAACAGTAATTTTTTTGGTCCAATCGCACATAACCACAACAGCATCTATGGTGCAAAATTGGCTGGTGGTCATAACGAATCAATTTGGCTCATGATTGAATTAGACAATCAGCCACTTGAGTTAGCTCGTTATAAAATTCTATTAGCCTTGGTAGCGACAGGGCTGATTACCCTGATGATTTTACTATTTTGCCTGAATGTTTTTTCACGGCGCTGGCTGGCGCCACTCTATGAAATTCGCATGCAGATGCAACGCTTAAATGCAGATACACTTGATCAGCATATCGTGGTGAACAGTACAGGTGAGTTACGTTTACTCCAGCGTGATATTGCCAATGTAGTCAAACGTTTACATTTTAGCTTCTTGGAGTTGAAAGAGCATACTGAACAAACCGAAGAGGATTTACGTCGTACTTTAGATACACTCGAAGTCCAAAATATTACTTATCGTCAAGCACGTGACCAAGCGATTTCATCAAATCAATCTAAATCAGTCTTTTTAGCCAATATCAGTCATGAACTTAGAACGCCTCTCAACAGTATTGACGGTTTTATTCACCTCTTACTGCGTCAGCAGAACTTAAGTAATGAACAGAACCTGTATCTTCAAACTATTCGTAAATCTTCAGCTCACCTTTTAGCACTCATTAATGATGTCCTCGATTTTTCTAAAATTGATGCAGGTAAATTAGAGCTCGAAACAGCACCATTTGATTTGGAAGAAGCTATTTTTGATGTGATGGATATGCTTTCTCCGCTTGCAGCGCAAAAACATATCAATATGGCATTTTACTACGCTGAGAATATTCCACAGCATGTGGTTGGCGATGCCTTACGTTTTAAACAAATTCTGACCAACCTCATTTCCAATGCCATTAAGTTCACTCCAGACGGTGAAATCATTGTTCGTGTACGTATGGAAGATGATGATATTGGACAATGCCTATTACATTTCAGCGTTCAAGATAGTGGTATTGGTCTCAGTGGTACCGACCGTAAAAAATTATTTGAATCATTTTCTCAAGGTGATGCTTCCGTTACTCGTCAATTTGGAGGTACAGGATTAGGCTTAGCGATTTCCAAACAACTTGTTCATTTGATGCATGGTCAAATTGGCTTTGAAGACAACCAAGAACGTGCACCGACAGAAAAAGGTTCAACTTTTTGGTTTACGGCTTCATTTAAAGTAGATGAACAAGATGAATTTGTTGAGCATCCACATTTCGATCATTTAAAAGTAGTCTCTTACCTTGCCCATTCTGCCACAGCGAGTGTGCTTCGTTCATATTTAGAAAACTACCGTGTCTCACATATCGAAACACAATCAATTTTGGATTTATTTAGTCGTCTGAATCATTTAAATCAGCAAGAAAATACATGGCTCATCGTTGACCATAGTGGTGATACAGAAGCACTACTCAAAGAAATTCGTCAGCGTTACCAAGGAAATTTAGCCGTTTACGGTTATCAAATGAGCCTTGAGCCAAACATGCTGAATGAATATCGTGCGCGGCCGCTCTACCAACCGTTGAGTCGTCGTGAACTAGTTCAGTTATTGGGAAATCAACCTATCTTTGAGCCAGAACCAGAAAACTTTAATGGTCAAGGATTACATATACTTGCTGTGGACGATCATTTACCTAACTTGATTGTATTGGAAGCATTACTTGGTGAATTGAACGTCACCACTACAAAAGCGCTCAGTGGGCAGAAAGCGATTGATATCATTCAAGCACGTATACAACAAAAATTACCGCCATTTGACTTAGTCTTTATGGACATCCAAATGCCAGTGATGTCTGGAATTGATACAACACGAGCAATTCGTTCCTTAGAGTCAACTTTAGATATAGGCATGCAACTTCCGATTATTGCACTCACGGCACATGCTCTAGCAGACGAAAAGCAAAAATTACTCAAAGTGGGTATGAATGATTACGTAACCAAACCGATTCAAATGGAACAAATCATTCAAATCTTAACGCACTGGACGAAAAACAATTTCTCTTCCCAACCAGCAAATACGGAACAAAAACGTTCGATTGAAACGATTGATCCTCAAATTTTGAATTGGCAACAAAGTGTTCAATTAGCAGCGAACAAAGAAGATCTAGCACAAGATCTATTGAATATGTTGGTAGACAGTTTCGATACTGAACTTGCTGAAATGCAACAATTGATTGAAATGGAAGACTTCCCTCAACTGGAACATGTATTACACCGTCTATATGGTGCTACTCGATACGTAGGAACACCGAATTTACAACAGGTTTCGGGCGAGTTTGAACAATTCGTTTCAACCCTACGTAAAGAACGACGTAAAGCAGATGACGGCTTTATTCGGGAAACAAATTATCGCTTTAATGAATTAAACACAGCCATTGAACAGGTGCGACAAGCCGCAAATCTCATCTTACACGCTCATGACATTTAATGTGACTGCGGTGTCATGTTTCAGGTTAAAGACTCATGCTATGCTGCCCCAATCAAACACAATAAGAGTATGGTAAATGGCACTTTTACGCGTTGAAAAGAACAATGGGATTGCAACTGTTTCCTTAAATCGACCAGATAAACGCAATGCAATGAGTTTTGCATTATTAAAAGAATTGGTTGCAACAGCTAAAAAAATTGAGAAAGATCGTTCAATTCGTTGTGTCATCCTCACGGGTGAAGCACAGGTATTTAGTGCTGGTATCGACTTATCAGATCTAAATAATCCAAAAAATACAGCATTTGCTGCATGGGAACTGATCAAACCAGGACAAAGCTTATTTCAAAAAGCTTTTTTAATTTGGCAAAATTTGCCTATTCCTGTTATTGCAGCGATCGAAGGTTTTTGCTTTGGTGCGGGAATGCAGCTTGCACTCGCAGCGGATATTCGTATTGCGACTCCCACTACTAAAATGTCGATTATGGAAAGCCGTTGGGGCCTAGTACCCGACATGGGTTTAACCCGCTCATTAAAAGGATTGATCGGCGTTGATTTAGCCAAAGAATTAACGCTGACTGCGCGTATCTTTGATGCAGAATACGCTAAAGAAATTGGTCTAGTAACACATTTAGATCATGATCCATTAGCCAAAGCAAACGTGATCGCCCAAGAAATCTTACAGCGCTCGCCAGATGCAATTATGGCAGCGAAACGAGTATTGGATGCAATGGAACATCAACCTGAAAAGGCTTTACGTTTAGAAAAACTGTGGCAGCTTAAATTACTTTTAGGTAAAAACAGTAGCCTTGCACGTAAAAAAGATAAGAATCCAGAAATTCAATTCTTGCCGCGCCAATATAAATAAGCACGAGGATAAATTCACATGCATGCGAATCAACAAACACCTATCGCATTCTTAGGTATGGGTTTAATGGGTACACGTATGGCTTCTCGACTTGTTCAAGCTGGTTATACTGTAGCGGTATGGAATCGAAGCCAACATGCATGTGAAGCACTTATTCAACAAGGTGCAACTCAGTTAGAATTAGACAAGATTGCGCAATACCCTATTATTCTAATATGTTTAGCGGATGATCAAGCTGTTCAAAGCGTTTTCGATCAAATCCAGCCCTATTTGAAAGCAGAGCAAGTGATTGTTGATTTTTCTAGCTTGTCGGTAACCGCGACAAAACAATTGGCACAATCTGCCCAACAACAACAAGTGACTTGGATTGACTCGCCTGTTTCAGGTGGGACTATCGGGGCAGAACAAGGTACATTGGTCATTTTTGCTGGTGGCGATGAACACACCATCCAAGCACTCGAGCCTATTTATACAGTCTTATCACAACGTGTCACCCGTATGGGTGAAACCGGGACTGGACAAGCCACCAAAATTTGTAATCAATTAATTGTTGCAGCAAATAGCACGTTGATCGCAGAAGCTGTTGCATTAGCGAGCCAAGCAGGCGTAGATACCAGCTTACTTGCCCCTGCTCTCGCGGGCGGTTTTGCAGATTCTAAACCATTTCAAATTTTAGCTCCTCGTATGGCAACCCATACTTTCGAGCCTGTGCAATGGAAAGTGCAGACCTTATCTAAAGACCTTAATAATGCATTAAAACTTGCACATAGTTTTAACCTAAATATACCTGTTGCACAAAAAGCCCTACTACAGTTACAAGCTCACCAAGAAAACGGTTTTGCTGATAATGATTTAGCGACTATTATTCAATATATAGAGCAATAATAATTGATTGAAGGAGATTGAATATGAGCCATCTTGCAGTCAATTTGTCGATGATTTTTACGGAAGTCCCTTTGATTGAGCGTTTTGCTTTAGCCCATGCACATGGCTTCCAACATATCGAAATTCAGTTCCCATATGAATTAGAAATTTTTGATATACAAACTCAGCTTGAACAATACGATCTTTCTCTTTGCCTCATTAATGTGCCTGCTGGCGATTTAATGCAGGGCGGTAATGGCCTAGCAGGTATTCCTGGAAAAGAAATTGAATTCCATCATGCCCTTATGCTTGCAATTCGTTATGCAAAGGCTCTGAATGTTCCTCGAGTCAATATTTTAGCGGGTAAACAGCCTCAAGATGCTGACCTCTTACCCTGTTTAAATACCTTAGCAAGCAATTTGAAACTTGCTTGCCACATGCTCAGTGAACAAGGTATTGAACCCGTTTTTGAAATGATTAATGGCACAGATATGCCACGTTTTCTAGTTCAGAATATCGCTCAAGCCCAAGAAATGCTGGAAGTCGTCAAACATCCTGCTTTAAAAATGCAGTACGATTGTTACCATATGGCAATGATGGGTGAAGAGATTTTGGCTGGATTACAGGAAAATTTACATCAAATTGGACATATCCAATTTGCCGATTATCCAAATCGACATGAACCTGACACAGGAAATATTCCCTATAAGCAAATTTTTGACTGGTTACGTCAAAGTGACTATCAAGGTTATATTGGTGCAGAATACCGACCAAAAATTCAATCAGATCAATCTTTTGCATGGAAAGAAAAGTACTTTTCCAATGACGTGAATACATAAACTGTTACTGCTGAAATTTGAATTTTATAGAGAAAAACGGTATATTTGACGATGAGCAATTGTCAGGAAAATATACCCTCTATGAATTTAGAACCATCGCCCAGCGCTTCTAATTCTCACGACCTAAAAATCAAAACAGCAAACAAAGATGTGCATGCTTGTTTAAAAGTTGTACATGAAGCCCTTACTGATGTAAAAGCCAAAGATATTCTAGAACTTGATGTAAGTTCTATTAGCAATGTTGCCGATGCAATTGTAATTGCAAGCGGAACATCTACTCGTCACGTCAAAGCACTTGCTGACAATGTTGCTGATGAAGCACGTAAAGCAGGTTTTCGCCCGATTGGTGTTGAGGGTGAACGAGACGCTGAATGGATCCTAATTGATCTAGGGTTCGTTGTTGTACACGTTATGCTACCTACCGCCCGTAAGTTCTATGACTTAGAAAGTTTATGGCGTGCACCAGAATCAGTAGCGTAATGCTCAAAAAAGCGACCCAAATTGGTCGCTTTTTTTATATTCATAGTAACTGTTTTAAATCAATTTCAGGATATTGTTGCTTCACTGTATTCTTAATCTGCGCATAAAGCTGATCAGCTTTATTTGGTCCATAAAAATCACAATAAATGGCATAAAAAATTGTAATCAGTTCAGCATAGAGTGTTTGAGGTATTTGCTTAAGACAATTTTTTTCTGAACCATCAATAAATCGATAAGCAGCCAATAAGCGATGCTTTTTCATTTTTATCCCCAATTCATCTACGAACTCTAAATAATCATTCCGATGAACTGACTCTAAAATTGTGATTATAAAATCATAAAAAGCTTGAAATAGATCTACAGGCTGCTCTTCTTCCGCAATCACCACCTCTAGATCCTCTTTAACCTCAAGATGTTGCTGCTTTTCAACAATCGATATTTCATGCAAGATCTGACGCAACATGTCTTTGCGGAGCAACTGCAACCCATGTGTTGTACAAATTTCACTTAAAAAACGGTTTAATACAAAAGAAGGCTGATGACCATATTCACTTTCCCAATAGTGTAAAACACGTTGCAACACGGTATCTGGCAAAAATTGGGATAATCCTTTTGTGACTGCCTGCTTCTTTTGTTCAATTGTCAGTTCCACCATAGCAATCACCCCTTAATGCAGATGAGTGATGTTTTCAGTCTCAAAAGTCACATCTCTTTGAAACTCAGGATAAGATAACTCCGCATGTTCAGTGTAGTCCAAACCACGTTGTTCATGTTGTTGTGAAACTCGCAAACCACCCAAGAGCTTATCGAGTAATTTAAACATAATAAAAGATGCACCAAATCCCCAAATCAATGCAGACCCCACACCTAAGGCCTGAACAAGAATAATATCTAAATTAAATAGTGCTTTTTCAAAGAAAATACCTGCGGCTAATGTCCCCCATGCACCACAAACACCATGAACAGTGACAGCATCCACCACATCATCTAATTGCATCTTTTCTATAAATTGTGGAACAAAGGTAATTAAAAATCCAGCGATTGCCCCTGTGATAATGGCAAACGGCGGTGACATTGTGGCACATCCTGCCGTAATTGCGACTAGGCCCGCTAATGAAGCATTAATCGTATGACGCATCAAGACTGCTTTTGATTGAAGCAGTGCAAGAATCATATAAGTTGAAGCTGCCGCACACGCAGCAAGATGTGTATTCAATGCAATACGCCCAATACTAACACTGGCTGCAACGGTTGAAGCGGCATTAAAACCAAACCAAGCAAACCACAAAATAAAGCCTCCTAATGCAACGAGAGGTAAGTTATGCCCTGCTAAAAAATGGCTTTGCCCTTTGCGACCAAATCGACCTAAACGTGGTCCTAACACGATAATGCCTGCCAGTGCCACCCAACCACCAATTGAATGCACGACTGTTGAACCTGCAAAATCAATGAAACCCAGAGCTTTTAACCAACCATCTCCACCAAACAATCCTCCCCAAGCCCAACTTCCAAATATCGGATAAATCACACCACTGACAAAGATGGCACTCACCACGTAGGCCACAAAATGTATTCGCTCTGCCATCGCACCACTTGCAATGGTGGTTGCTGTTGCTGCAAACATCATTTGGAAAAATAATAAATTCCAATGCCAGTCATCTAGTTGGTCTGGCATGAAATGGCTGAGGCCAATCCATCCTGTCTGGTTTAAACCAAACATCAAACCAAAACCAAATAGCCAGAAAATGATGCCGCCTATACAGGTGTCCATATAATTTTTCATAAGAACATTAACGGTATTCTTACTACGAACAGATCCACTTTCAATTAAAGCAAATCCTGCTTGCATAAAGAAAACTAAAATTCCACCAACAACCACCCACACGCTATCCAAGGAAAGGCGAATTTCTTGAATATTAGGTGCAGTTTCGGCAAAAGTAGCGGAAGAGAAAAATAACAGAAATGGCAAAATCAATACGACATTTTTCATATAATTCCCCTAAAAAGAACAAGAAATTAAATGCAAAGAGAATGCCAAAACAGACTTCATTTATTCAAAAAATTTATTGGTTTATATTTATCTATCATAAAAAAGCGATTTAACATTCTTATTGATGATTAAAGTTTTTTACTCAAAGTACAAAGATGAGCTATTGGTAATTTTAAAAATTGACATGACAAATTGTCAAATTTAACGCACTATAACACCACCTTAGAACTCGGTTAATAAAAAGTATCACAGGAGTAACACATGAAGGTCTTGATTACAGGTGCAAATACAGGAATTGGCTTTGCTACAGCGGAGCAATTGGTCAAACAAGGACAGCATGTCATTCTTGCCTGCCGCAATCCTCAAAAAGCACAAGTTGCACAAGAAAAATTACGTAAACTTGATCAAGCACAAGTAGACTTAGTTTCACTTGATTTAAATAGTCTTGAACAAACCCGAAAAGCGGCAGATCAAATCGCTAATCAATATGGCAATCTAGATGTTTTAATCAACAATGCTGGCCTTTTTGCCAAAACCAAGCAACTCACTGCTGATGGATTTGAACAACAATTTGGGGTGAATTATCTCGGTCACTTTCTTTTGACGCAAAAACTACTCCCAGTATTAGAAAAAGCACCTAAAGCCCGAATCGTACATCTTGCTTCGATTGCACATTGGGCAGGTTCAATCAAACCTAATAAGTTCCGTGCAGAAGGTTTTTACAATCCGCTGTTTTATTATGGTCAATCTAAATTAGCGAATCTTTTATTCAGCAATGCACTGGCTGAACAAATGGCAAACAGCACAATTACCAATAATGCTTTACATCCAGGCGGTGTTGCATCAGATATCTATAGAGAACTCCCTAAACCAGTATATGAAGTCATGAAAATTGGTTTAGTACCCACCTCGGTTCCTGCAAAGTTAATTACAGATATGGCTATTGCAGATCATTGGGCAAATCGTAATGGTGAATATGTCAGTGCACATATGCCAGATTGGAAATCACCACATGCTAAAAACCAACAGCTTGCGCGCGACCTTTATACTCAATCTATGGATCTTGTAGAAAAATATCTTTAATTAAATCGAAAATAAAAAAGCCACCCAAAGGTGGCTTTTACAGTCCTGATTGAGGTCAGATTAGTGACCACCACCATTGATTGCTTTCGTCATATCTTCAACAACTTTCTTCGCATCGCCGAAGATCATCATTGTTTTTTCGTTATAGAACAAGTCATTGTCTAAGCCAGCATAACCTGTTGCCATAGAACGTTTGATCACCATGATGGTACGTGCTTTATGCGCTTCAAGAATCGGCATACCATAGATTGGTGAGCTTGGATCATCTTTTGCCGCTGGGTTAACAACGTCATTCGCACCAATCACAAGTACTACGTCTGTTGCAGGGAAGTCTGAGTTGATCTCATCCATCTCTAAGATGTCTTCATACGCAACATCAGCTTCAGCAAGTAATACGTTCATGTGACCAGGCATACGACCAGCAACTGGGTGAATCGCAAAACGTACTGTTACGCCTTGTTCTTTTAAGATTTCACATAATTCTTTAACTGCATTCTGTGCACGACCTTGTGCCATACCATAACCAGGTACAATCACAACGCTGTCAGCATTTGACATCAAGAAACCTGCGTCATCTGCTGAACCAGAACGATAGTTACGTTGAACTTGTTCGCCTTTGTCCGCTGTAGCAACTGCTGCACCACCCATCGCACCACCAAACAAGACGTTGATGATTGAACGGTTCATCGCCTTACACATGATGTAAGAAAGAATTGCACCAGAAGAACCTACAAGTGAGCCCGCAACGATCAACATATTGTTTTCAAGTGTGAAACCAATACCTGCTGCAGCCCAACCAGAGAATGAGTTCAAAAGTGATACCACAACTGGCATATCACCACCACCGACTGGCGCAATCCACACCCAGCCAAATGCAAGTGCAAGTGCTGTCATTGCCCAGAATGCAGTCATATTACCCGTAGTGAAGAAGTAGAAACCACATGCAAGCATCGCAATAAAGATGATTGCTTGAACTGGTTTAACCCATGCACCAGAAATTGTTTTTGCCCATTTTTTCGCAGCTAATTTACCGTAAGCAAATACAGACGCAGTAAATGTAATCGCACCAACGAAACAACCAACAAACAATTCAAATAAATGAACTGGACTCATATGTGCGTGCTGAACACCAGCAGCAGTTAAAGCAGCTTCATTTTGTTCAAATAATACATTGAGTTGGTTGTTGTGTAGAATCGCAGCAATCGCAATTAATACCGCAGCCAAACCGACGAGAGAGTGCATCAATGCAACCGTCTCAGGCATTTGCGTCATTGGAACTGTTCTCGCACGTGCGATACCAACAACAGCACCCAACACCATTGCACCGCCAATCATCCAAACTACTGGATGCTCAGCAACAAAGAAGGTTGTGACTACAGCAATCGCCATTGCGATCATACCGTAGCGGTTACCTGCAATTGCAGTCTTAGGGCCAGACAAGCCACGTAAAGTTAAGATAAAGAGGACAGCACCAATCAGGTAGAACCAATCCGCATAGTCTCGAATAAATTCCATTGCTTAGCCCTCTTTTTTCTTTTGCTTCGGCTTGAACATTTCAAGCATACGAGCAGTTACAGCAAAGCCACCAAAAATGTTGATACTTGCCAAGAACACAGCAACAGCACCTAAGATGCTTACAACATTTACACTTTGGAATGCTACATTGGCATCAACACCAATTGCAGGCATACCTACAGTCTGGATCATTGCCCCAACGATAATGATTGAAGACAATGCGTTCGTTACCGCCATAAGTGGTGTATGTAACGCAGGTGTTACTCCCCAAACTACGTAGTAACCTACGAAGATGGCAAGGACGAAAATTGTAATCGTTTCAACCATGAGAACTCTCCTTAACCGCGCTTGAGCAGTACTTGACCGCCATGAGTCACGAGTAACGCTTTTTGGATTTCATCTTCTTGATTGATCGCAAAGTTTTTGTCTTTGTCGAATAATGTTTCAAGGAAGTTGAAAACGTTACGTGCATACAATGCAGATGCTTCAGTTGCAACTGTGCCTGGAATGTTTGGAATACCCAAAATTTTCACACCATTTTCAGTAACAACAGTTTCGCCTTCTTTAGAACCTTCAACATTACCACCCGTTTCAACTGCCATATCTAAAATGACAGAACCCGGTTTCATCTTGGCAACAGTTTCAGCCTTGATCAGGCGCGGAGCATTACGACCCGGAATCAATGCAGTCGTGATTACGATGTCAGCATTTGATACAGCTTTATCTACAATCGCAGCTTGATCTTTGATGTATTGCTCACCCGGCTGCCAACCATAACCGCTTTTCGCAGCTTCAGCAGCACGTTGTTTTTCTTCGTCTGACATTGGTACGTCTAACCATTTACCACCTAAAGACTCAACTTGTTCTTTAGCCGTTGGACGTAAGTCAGTTGCTTCTACAACCGCACCTAAACGTTTTGCAGTCGCAATCGCTTGAAGACCAGCAACACCAACACCCATGATCACAACACGCGCAGGTTTTACGGTACCCGCAGCAGTCATTAACATTGGGAACATACGTTGATATTCAGCCGCAGCTAACAATACAGATTTATAACCCGCTAAGTTTGCTTGAGAAGAAAGTACATCCATATTTTGTGCACGTGAAAGCGTACGAGGAAGTAACTCTAAAGCAAAAGCAGACACTTGCTGAGTAGCAAACTGGTCTAATTCTGGATTGCGGTAAGGGTCAAACATAGCTATTACAGTTGTATTTGCCGCAAGTTTTTGAATTTCGTCACCTTTAGGGGCACGTACCTTCAAAATAATTTGGCTGCCTGTATAAGCATCGTCCGTAATAGTTGCGCCAACTTGTTCATAAGCACTGTCAATATAGGCTGCTTTAACACCAGCGCCACGTTGAATGACAATGCTATGACCTGCGTTAATCAACTTCTTAACTGTTTCTGGTGTTGCCGCTACACGACTTTCACCTGCAACAGTTTCGGTTGGGATTCCGATCTGCATGAGCGTTCCTCAAGCTAGTTTTTCTTAAGTAAACATCGCGAGTAGCAATGTTTCCCCCAGGAGTATTCTTTGTTGAATTTTGGATTCTAATGGAACTTTTTTAAAATTCCACCCAATATTTATTTAATAAATACCTATATTTTGAACTGATGATTCAGATTAATGTTTACAACTTATATAATCAGCATGTTTGCCTACTTATAAGTAAAAAAACTTTATCTTTATATACCATATAAGTAAATCTGATTATTTAAACAAACTCACCAGCTCACTATCTTTTTCAGTCATCAACAACAGATAAAAAAGTAAGGTATAAATAATAAATCAGGGCTTTGTTGCATCAATGACTTATAATCAATACAAATTACTTATCTGGTTTAGATATTGAACGTATTGTGATTTATAAATCATCCGAATCTGCATCATAATCATGCAATTAATCGGTGGGATTGGCTTCTTAGAACATTTATAGCGTTTTTAGAGCGACTTCGATCAAATTTTTACAGATAAAATCATCGATTAGTAAAGACTAAGCAAATCATTCAAAATGATTCAAAGATGCGAATAGAGATCAATCAAGATAATTATCAAAAATAAATGTAAAAATTTTAAATGGCATTTTTTCAAGTGATATTTGTATGATTTTGTCTAGTAAAACCTCAAAAAACGCACAAAATTAGTGCAATAAAATCATCTTTTAAAATTCTGACTCATTTTTTTGATTCATTAAAAATAAAATTTCTTGAAAATGTGCACCTATTGCCCCCTCTCCCAGACAATCTTCAGGATTTCGCAAAAGATATTGCTCCAAAGACAAACAACCACAACCGATACATTGATCCAATTGTTGGCCTAACTGCAACAACATCATGATTTGCTGATCCAATTGCCCTTGCCACGCTTGTGACATAATTTGCCAATCTTTTTCGTAGCCACTTGTTGCTTTGGTAAGATACTCAGCGTTTGTTTTATTTGTTTTAAACTGATCCCAACCTGTTGAGCTGCTTTTATAATTGCAATTCACCTAAGCATCGCACGCTGATCCCCCTCCGTTCTAGTACCCCAAATCAGAATTTTTTTTCTTCATAAAAACGAATCGTTGGAACACTTACGCCGCTACGTTTTGCAAGTTCTCCGATGCTAAGCCATGTTTCTGGGGAATATTGTTTCAAAATTTCCTTGATCTCTAGTTAACTTGAACTTTGATACTAGCAGGTATCATATTTTATAAAGATGTACCGTAATGAATAAAATAAATACTCAAGCCTTTCAAATAATTAATCCTGAAGCGCCCTATCATCCTAAAAGCAATGGATATAGTCATATTGCTGTTGTGAAACCGAATATGCGAATTATTCATCTCGCGGGGCAAGGTGGCGAAAATAAAAATGGTGAACTTTCACCTTTTTTTGACCAACAGGTACAACAAGTCTTTTATAATATTCAACAGGCTTTAGCCTCAATTCAAGCAACACTTTCAGATATTGCCGTGTTACGTGTTCTGATTGTTGATCATGACACTCAAAAACATCAGCTGGCGATTAAAACAATAGTGGATCTTTGGAAAACTTATGAATTCCCTGTTTGTACACTTATTCCAGTCACAGGCTTGGCATTACCAGAAATGCAAATTGAAATCGAAGCGACTGCGTATACTGCCTAAGAACCAGAGAAGAGAATATTATGTCAAACACCCAAAATATGAGTCAAAATAAAGCCTTACTCTGGTTTATGGCAGCAGCATGTGGTTTATGTGCAGGTGCAAACTATTATAGTCAACCCTTAATTCACTCCATTCAGCAATTTTTTGCAGTGACAGAGGGGCAAGCAGCTCTGACTGTAACTTTTGCTCAGGTTTCTTACGCGCTCGGCTTGCTCTTTATTGTTCCAATGGGCGATGTCGTTAATAAGACCAAATTTATTCCGCTCTTAATGGCATTATGTGCGGTAGGCCTATTTATTTGTGCTTTCTCTGTGAATCTACCAATGCTTTGGATTGGCACAATTCTAGTTGGACTATTTTCTGTCGCTGCTCAAGTGTTAATTCCACTCGCAACCATGACTGTTGAACCAGAAAAAACAGGTGAAGTGGTTGGCTTTCTCATGAGTGGTTTATTGGTTGGTATTTTACTTTCCACAAGTCTTGCAGGGCTGTTTTCAAATTTGTTTCATTGGAAAGTCATTTATGTCGTGAGTGGTATTTTAATATTGATTTTGGCTTATGCACTCAAAAGTCGACTTCCATATGTTATGCGAATCAAAATGGATTACAGACAAATTTTTGTCTCTATGGCTGAATTATTAAAACAAGAAAAACGTTTGCTATTACGTGCATTGACAGGTGCTTTTGCATTTGCGGCAGTCAGTATTTTGTACTCAACGATTGCTTTATTGCTCACAGCAGCACATCATCTTCCTGACCTTGTGATTGGAATGGTTAGCCTTGTCGGTATTTTCGGCGCATTATCAACTCAATATATAGGTCGTTACGCTGACCAAGGTTATACCAAACAATTAACTTGGATCGGTTGTGGCTTGTTCATCCTCAGTTGGATTTGTTTCTATTTTGGACAAACTTTTCTATTCAGCTACATTCTTGGATTTGCCGTTATCCAATTGGCTTTAGCGCTTGTCCATACTAGTAATCAAAGTATTATTTTCCGTTTAAGACCTGATGCAAAATCTCGAATTAATGCCATCTATATGACGGCATATTTTACAGGCGGTGCTTGTGGCTCTGCACTTGGGATTTTTTCATGGAATCATGGTGGTTGGACAATGACGTGCATCGCTGGAATAAGTCTTGTTTTTGCCTGTATACTTTTTAGTTTATTGGATAATTACTTAATTTATAAAAATGAAAATACTGCACATAATTGCTAGGCTTCAAACTAAAATCACTTATCAATCAATGTATACATCAAAAATTCACCCCAAAATAATCAGTTTAATGCTCATTATTTTGGGGTTACCATTTTATTAGCCAATATCTCAGCTAACTACTTTTGAGAATCAATCACTTTTAATGATTCATAATAAAAAAGTATTCACGGTAATATTTTAATTCAGCAATCGAATCACGAATATCGTCCATCGCCAAATGTGAGGCATTTTTCTTTAAACCACTCATAATTTCAGGTCTCCAGCGTTTCGCTAACTCTTTGACAGAAGACACATCTAAATTACGATAATGGAAAAATTGTTCCAACTCTGGCATTAAACGATGTAAGAAACGGCGATCTTGGCAAATCGAATTACCACACATCGGTGAAGATTTTGGATTGACCCATTTCTTTAAGAACTCAAGTGTTTGCTGCTCTACATCTTGTGCATTCAACTTGCTGCGACGTACGCGTTCGATCAAACCAGATTGACCATGTTGCTTGGTATTCCACTCATCCATTGCATTCAAAATGAGATCTGATTGATGGACAGCTAAAACAGGTCCTTCAGCTAAAATATTAAGGTTGTCATCTGTAATAATTGTTGCAATTTCAATAATCTTGTCGTTATCAGTATCAAGACCTGTCATTTCAAGGTCAATCCAAATTAATCGTGTATCTGGGGTGCTGCTCATAAATAGCGATTCTAAAGGGCTTAAAAACATCAATAGTAGCAAATTAATTACATCTTGGCTGTAATTCTATAGTGGCTTCATGCTATTTTTGCGGTCTTCAAAGTGTGGATTTTTTGGGACATGAATGGCTTTAATTCGTAAGCGTCGTTTAACTGAACAACAACAGCGTCGTATTGAGAAACAACACAAATCCCGTCAAGACGACATTGATACATCGCAAGATTTAGATGGGCTGGTTGTTCAGCATTATGGTCGTCAACTCGAAGTGCAAGCCTTATCGGTTCCAGAACAGCATCCTGAAAAACCACAAATTGCCGAAGGTGAACCAGAACCATTCTGGAAACCAATCGAGTTAGACAGTATCTGGCGCTGTCATACTCGTACTAATTTAGAACTCTTGGTTACAGGTGATCGAGTCAAGTGGCAAGCAGATCCGAATACGGGCTTAGGTATTATTACTGCGATTTATCCAAGACAATCATTGCTCACGCGACCAGATCGTTATCATAAAGTTAAACCGGTTGCGGCAAATATTAGTCTGATTGTGATTGTATTTGCACCATTGCCAGAACCTGCACCAACATTGATTGATCGTTATTTGGTTGCCTGTGCTGATGCAAATATTCCTGCATTATTGGTACTCAACAAATCAGACTTACTCACTGAAAATGATCCTATTCTAAATTTACTCAGTGAATATGAAGCATTGGGTTATGAAACCATGATCTGCCAATCACAAGGTGATTTGACTGAACTTGCTCAACGCTTGGACAAGGAAACTGTGGCTTTTGTAGGGCAATCAGGTGTGGGTAAAAGCTCATTGATCAATACCATCGTCCCAAATGCAGCACAGAAAACCAATGTGATTTCCGAAAATTCAGCACTTGGTCAGCACACCACCACCTCAACGCGTTTGATTAAATTTGGAACAAACGGTGCGCTCATTGATTCTCCTGGAATTCGCGAATTTGGGCTATGGCATCTCAGTTTAGAAAAGGTACGTACAGGTTTTCCCGACATCGAAGCCCATTTAGGGCTGTGTCAGTTCCGTAACTGCACCCATACACATGAGAAAAATTGTGCCCTAAAACAAGCGGTTGATGCAGGCGAAATTTTGCCGCGTCGTTTAGACAGTTACCTACGCCTCATTGATGAGATTCAAGAAGCGCAGCAAAAAAGTTAGTTTTCTTCAAGTTTTGCCCTTGAACTAACATTTTTGATCACCATAGAGATAAGTTATACTCAGGGTCAATTTTGATTTTAACTTTAGGTGACTTGTGGAACGCTGGTTAGAGTTTATGGGGAATCACCCCTTCTTGTTTGGTGCGCTCGGCGTGTTAATTGTGTTGTTCTTTATCTTAGAAGGACAACGCAATGGCCGTAAAATTTCACCACAATCACTCGGTATTTTGGTCAAGGCAAAAAATGCCATGTTGATCGACTTACGTGATGCGAAAGATTTCCGTGATGGTCACATCAGCGGTAGCCGTAACATTCCATATAGCCAAATCACAAGTCATGTAGATGAATTAAAAGCAAGTGATCGTCCATTGGTATTTATATGTAACTTAGGTCAAGTTGCGGGTACAGCATTACAAAAAGTTGCGCATGCAGATAGCTATCGTCTAGATGGTGGTATCAGCAACTGGAAAGCTCAAGGCTTACCCTTAGTTAAAAGTAAAACCAAAGCTTAAGGAGCAATAAGATGACAACTCCAAACGTCACAATTTATTCAACGCTGTCTTGCCCATACTGTGTACGTGCAAAACAATTACTTGAGCGTAAAGGCGTTGCTTATAAAGAAATTAATCTTTCCAACGAAGCCCCTGAAGTTCGTATTGAGTTAATGCAACGTACCAATCATCGTACTGTGCCTCAAATTTTTATTAAAGATCAATTTATCGGTGGTTTTGATCAACTTTATGCCTTAGAGCGTGAAGGTAAACTCGACCAATTATTAGCTTAACAACACACTCCAAGATTTAAGGAAAAACCATGAGCGAAGAACAAGTTCAACCACAACTCGCGTTAGAACGTATTTATACAAAAGACATTTCTTTTGAGGTTCCTGGTGCGCAAGTATTTACTAAACAATGGCAGCCAGAACTCAATATCAATTTATCTTCTACAGCAGAAAAAATTGATCCAACACACTATGAAGTGTCTTTAAAAGTTGTGGTTCAAGCAAATAATGAAAATGAAACTGCGTTCATCGTTGATGTAACTCAATCAGGTATTTTCCTTATTGATGGTGTAGAAGAAGATCGCCTTCCTTACATTTTAGGTGCATACTGCCCAAATATTCTATTCCCATTCTTACGTGAGTCTGTAAATGACTTAGTTACTAAGGGTAGCTTCCCACAATTGTTACTTACACCAATTAACTTTGATGCTGAGTTCGAAGCAAACATGCAACGTTTACAAGCGGATGCTGATGCACAAGGTCAAGCATAATTACGCTGATCATAGTATTAAAAAAGGACTGATTTTCAGTCCTTTTTTATTGTCAAATAATCAATCAACAATTGTTCTGAAAGTCAAACTAACTCTAGGTGTGGTCACTTTCTTAGTTGGTGGTAAACGATGTAGCCAGTAGCTTTGTGTTGTATCTTTCATCACCAATAAACTGCCATGCTCTAAGTACAACTCGATTTTTTCCTTGCTATGTTTATGTTTAAATGCAAATTTTCTTTCTGCCCCAAAACTGAGTGAAGCGATTGCACCATCTCTTTTAAGATCTGTTTCATCATCACTATGCCAAGCCATGCCTTCTTCACCTGTGTGATAAAGATTGAGTAGGCATGAGTTAAATAATTCACCTGTTAAGCTTTCGACAAGTACCTTTAATTCAAGTAATTCTTTTGTCCAAGGCAACGCATATTTATTGATATTTGAATAAGTATATTCAAATGCCTGATCACCATACCAAGCCACTTTTCTTTTGGTAATGATTTTTCGCCCAAAAATGATTGCTTGATCATTTTCCCATGCAATGTTTTGCAGCAATTTATCAAGATAATCATCGGCAGACAAATGGGGAACGACTTTACCGTAGTACTGTACCGTACCATCATAAGGCAGCCAGTTATATTCTGAGTCAGCTTCAATATCAAATAGTTGCATGACTATGAATACCCTCCCAAGCAATTATTGCCGTTTTTCTCACTTGCCCCCATTCATATCCGCCGAATGCACCTGTCGATTGAATCACACGATGGCATGGAATCAGAAAAGCAATCGGATTACTACCAATTGCAGTACCCACCGCACGTGCGGCTTTAGGATGATCAATCGATTTTGCAAGCTCTCCATAAGTCGTGAGTTGACCCATTGGAATTTTGAGTAAAGATTGCCAAACCTTCAACTGAAACGCAGTCCCTTTTAAATGTAATTTAATTTTGGCCAATTGATTGTGATCTGTCTGAAATAGGGCTAGAGCACTTTGTTGAAGTGAATCTGATTGAGCAATAAACATTGCTTTAGGAAATTGTTCTTTTAAATGCTGTAAAGCTTCTGTTGGGTTTTTTACAAATGTTAAAGCACAAATCCCCTTGGATGTTGAAGCAACTAAAACCTCACCGAATAATGTGTCTGCAAATTGATAAGAAATTGTTAAAGCTTCACCACCATTTTTATATTCAGCAGGCGTCATTCCTTCAATCTGAAGGAAAAGATCATGTAATCGACTGGTACTCGATAAACCTGTGGCAAAAGTCGCATCAAAGATACTGCCCTGTTGCTGCTTCAGAATCTGTTTTGCATATTCAATACTGGTATATTGTAAAAACTTCTTAGGGCTCGTCCCTACCCATTCCGTAAATAGACGCTGAAAATGTGCTGAGCTCAAATGAATATGAGCTGCCACCTCATCAAGTTGTGGCTGCTGCTGAAAATTTTGTTGAATATAAGCAATTGCTTGAGCAACTTTTTGATAATGTTGTTGTGAGGACATAGACCACCTCTCATCATTCACATTTTCACTGTATCAATTTTAAAATGCAGTGAAAATCTGAATCATGCTAAGTTTAAGTTTTTGTTTATCCTTCTCTCTGTACAAATAAAAAACTGTGCTCATTCAAGCACAGCTTTTAAAAGATAGAACATAAAATACTTTAGCTGATTACAAGGGATGACTCACCAATCATCTCGATGAGATTAGTGTGTATAGTATTTATGTCCCTGATCACGTAACTCGGCAATTTTTTTGCCCTGTTTTTTTGCTTCATCTAATTTACCTGCTTGAACAAGTACTTTAGCCTTATCAATCTCAACAATAATTTGATCAAATAAAGCTGTTGAGGTCGGTACTTTGTCCGTTGTATTTACCGCTAATTTATATTGTTTTGAATGCGTTGCTGCATTACGCATATTATTTAAAGCAGTTGTTGCTGCTTGTGGATTTTTAGCTTGGTTAAACGCTTTATAGTTTTTACCTAAAGCTTCCATATCATCATGTAAACCCGCAGCCATAACGGTGCTGCTAAGAGCAAGAGAAGAAAACATAATCACGGTGGCTAAAGTTTTTTTAATCATCAAGATATCCTATCGAAAACTGTGGCTGTAGATGGCTGATCAGAAGCAAAACTTATTGAACTCTGATTTGGCCGCATATATTGCGGCGCTGTTTTAGCATACATAAAAAATGCAACGATTTCGTTGCATTTTAATAAAAGGATATGTGTGCAGTTATAGGATGTAGACATTTTAATCACACACGCCATGATCTGTTCTATAGAAGATGTTATTCATAACGTTACTAGCCTGCTTTATGATGGCAGATCCAGATAAAGAACCATAATAAGAGAGAATAAAATGCCGATCACACCTTTACACTTAGGAATTGGCTGTTGTTGTAAAGCAATTGGTCAACAACGATTTAGCATGATAATTTTTGCAGGTACACAGGTTTTAATGGATATTGAACCTTTATTGGGTTTGATCTATGGCTGGCAATATTTACACCTATATACACATAATTTAATAGGTGCGACTCTCATAGGTAGTATTGCTATCTTGATCGGTAAACCCATCAGTGAATGGGGGTTATCAATTATAAGTCATAGAAAAAGGAGTATCTCATGGAAAACTACTGCGATCAGTGCCTATATCGGTAGTTTTAGTCATATTCTCTTAGATGCCTTCATGCATCATGATGTTTATTTGTTTTATCCGTGGATATTGCAAAATCCATTATTAGGCTTAATTCGTTATTCAATTATTTTTTATGGCTGTGTATTCAGTGCCATTTTAGGCGGTTTATGCTGGTTGATTATTTTGAAACTTAAAAAGAAGGGAGTGTAAAACACTCCCTTGATCCATTCTATAAACGGCGCCGTAATGCATCCGCAATTGACTCCACCAATTGTTGTGAAATCTCTTGTTTTGATGCTTTCTCTAATTCGCGTTTTTGCATATGGTAAGACTGGGCAAAGAAAACCGTCATGGCATTTTCGTCTGAGGCAAAACCAATATCAGGGCGTGATACATCATTACACGCAATCATATCGAGTTTTTTAGCAACCAATTTTCCTGCTGCATATTGCTCAACATTTTGGGTTTCAGCTGCAAAACCAACCATAAATGGACGTTGTTGTTGCTCTGCAATCGTCGCCACGATATCTGGGTTCTTCACCAAAGCGACTGCAAGTTCATCACCTGCTTTTTTAATTTTATGTTCTGCAACTTGAGCCACACGATAATCAGCAACTGCCGCCGTCGCAATAAAAATATCACAACCTTCTTTAAGCTGATTCATACTAACATCAAGCATTTGAATGGCAGAACTTACATTAATTCGTTGCACACCATTTGGTGTATCTAAACTCACTGGACCTGCAACTAAAGTGACTTTTGCACCAGCTGCGTAACAAGCGGCTGCTAGTGAAAAACCCATTTTACCCGTACTGTGATTGGAAATATAACGAACAGGATCAATTGCTTCTCGTGTCGGACCAGCTGTAATCGTGACACGTTTGCCAGCCAATAAGCCAAATTTTTCAGCAATCGCACGCTGAGCTTTATGAAAATAAGCGGCAACTTGACGTGCTAAATCTTCAGGCTCAGGCATACGCCCTAAGCCAACATCTCCACAAGCTTGTTCACCAGCATCAGGCATAATGACATGCACACCATCTTCAACCAAAGTTTGTAGATTGCGTTGCGTTGCTTTTGCTGCCCACATTTGCTGGTTCATAGCAGGTGCAACCCAAACAGGTGCTTTGGTTGCTAAATATAGGGTGCTCAGTAAATCATCTGCCAAACCATTGGCAAATTTTGCAATGCTGTCACAACTTGCAGGTGCAACCAGAATCAGATCAGCCCAACGTGCCAATTCGATATGTCCCATGCCTGCTTCTGCTTCAGGATTAAGCAATTCGGTATGTACAGGGTTTCCTGAAAGTGCTTGGAAAGTGAGCGGTGTAATAAATGCTTGTGCGCCTTGTGTCATTACGACACGAACATCGAAACCAAAATCTTTTAAACGGCGGACTAAAATCGCACTTTTATAGGCAGCAATGCCGCCAGTAACCGCTAATATAATGTTTTTATGTGGAATAACACTGAGATCAAAGCTCACAAACAGGATACCTTACTGTTGCAGTGGCGCTCACAATAACATTAAATACGGTCATACCCAAGTGATGTACTTGGAAAAATCATCATCATAAAAAAATTGTGTGAATAAAAATGAATCAATCAATAAGACAATCTATCAAAGCATGGCCTGAACAAGAACGCCCACGTGAACGCTTATTACTACAAGGTGCACAAAGCCTATCTGATGCAGAACTATTGGCTATTTTTCTACGCTCAGGCTCAAAACAACATTCGGCGGTGGAACTTTCTCGAATTCTGATTCAACATTTTGGTGGCTTGAATCCGATTTTTGATGCATCACTTGAAGACTTATCCCAATTTAATGGAATTGCTTCTACCAAATATGCCCAACTCATGGCAGTTAAAGAACTTGGACGGCGTTATCTACACAACTATTTTCATCAACAACGTTTATGTCTAGATACATCAACACTGGTATTGGATTATTTGCGCTACGAACTGCAAGGTGAAAAGCAGGAAGTTTTTGCTGTACTTTGTTTAGATGCTGAACTCAGAAAGCTCCATTTCAAAAAACTATTCTATGGTTCACATCATTCATGTAGCGTTTCGCTGAATCAAACCTTACGTTATGCCTTACAACAACAGGCTTGCCAAATCGTGGTTGCACATAATCATCCTTATGGTATTGCTCAACCTTCACCAGAAGATATTTATCTGACTCAGCAACTCAAACAAGCCTGTAAACTATTGGAAATTAATCTGATTGATCATTTTATTATTTCAGCAGAAGATCATTTTTCATTTTCTGAACAACAACTCCTCAACCCCACTAAAATCAAGTAATCTCATCTTGACAAAGCCCAAATCTAACCCGAACATCAACACATAAAATTAATGATTCAAATAACATGATTGTCCGTGATCAACCGAGTATTTTTAAAGTTTTATTCTCATGGCGCGGGACGATTTTGCCTAAAATTTTACCCTCGCTAGGATTTGTCATGCTTATCTCTGCCATTATTGGTGGTGTTGAGTATGTAGATCTGTATCGATTTCCAGAAATTCCTTTGGTAGGTTTTACACTGATTGGGGTTGTCCTTTCGATTTTTTTGGGTTTTAAGAATACAGCTTGTTATGATCGCTGGTGGGAAGCACGTAAACTTTGGGGTGTTTTAATTGCAACTTCTCGTCATTTTGACCGTGACTGTCGTGTATTAACTCAGGCTCGCCGCGAACGTATTATTCAAAATGTAATTGTATTTGCGAATGTGTTACGCGACCGCTTACGTCACCAAACAGCAAATCCCACTGAACTTATAGAAACCAGTGGTCTAAGCCAGCAAGCACTAACTCAACTCTATCAACAACATAATGCACCGCAATACACACTTAGCCTGATTCAATGGGAACTATTACAAGCCATGAAAGAAGGTGAAATATCAGATATTATTTATACTCAAATGAACCGCCATGTCGCGGCTTTAAGTGAAATGCAAACGGGCTGTGATCGTATTGCGAATACCCCAATTCCATTTGCCTACTCTGTTTTACTGAATCGCACCGTATATTTTTTCTGTTTTATGCTGCCATTTAGTTTGGGATCTTTATTAGGTCTAGTGACCCCACTTTTAGTCGGAATTTTGGCTTATACATTTTTGGGGTTAGATGCTTTAAGTACAGAAATTGAAGAGCCATTTGGAACACAAAGCAATGACTTGCCTTTAGATGCGATGGTGCGTTCAATTGAAATTGAGTTACTGGGAACATTAGGTCGCCCAACCCCTCCACCGATTCAAGCGCATGATCATAATTTATTGTAAATTATAAATTTAGATAAACCGATGACGTTTCGTTCAGTTGTAATCAAACTCAGTATTTGATGATTTATCAAATACTGACAGCGGCAAAGATTGATTTTTAGATTAAAGAAATCATTAGATTGCAAAACCGTGAAACATCCATTGTATGCCCCATAAAATAATGATCAAAAAGATAATGATTAAATATAATTCTATTTTTTTCATGTGCAGATTTATCTAAAACTTTCCCAAATCCCTATCTGCTCTTCTTTCACTCTAGGCGTATTTCCCAGTTTAATCCACGGCATATTTTCACCATGAAAATCACTACCAATCGAAACAGCCAAATCAAACTGCTGAATCATTCGATCCACCATTTGACGTGTTGATGCCGGTTCTACACTCGGAGGAAGTTCAACAGCATCTCCACCCGATTCAGCAAATAATTCAATTAAATAACGAATATTGGTCGCTGATAAATCATATCTGGTTGGATGCGCTAAAACTGCGAAGCCTTGGCTGGCATGGATCACGTCAATCGTTTCTTTAAGCCCTAAACCTTCAAATTTCACAAATGCCTTTTTTCCTTCTTTAAGAAAACGGTCAAATGCTTGTTGTGGGCGACTGACAATATTTTTCTCTACCAATGTTTTGGCAATATGGGTACGGGTCACTCGGTCTGGATGTCCATCAACTTTGGCAATCACATCTGGGTAAATATCAAAATCAATACATTTCTCTAATAAGCTACAAATCACTTTCGCACGTTCAGCACGGACTTTTTTCTGATTTTCAAGCATTGCTTTTATAGGCGTCTCATCTTGCATATTCAAAGCAACAATATGAACACCATAACTCTTTTTAATATTTGGTCTTGACCATTGGCTTGATATCTCCACACCAGAAATAATTTTAATATCATATTCTTGAGCATGTTTCTTGGCACGACTTAAAGCATCCATCGTGTCATGATCTGTCACGGCAAGCATCTTTATTTTTAAGTCAACAGCCGCCTCTACCAGTTGTTCTGGAGAGTACGTACCATCTGAAATGTGGGTATGTGTATGTAAATCGACACCGAACATGGTTTGTATTATGCTATCTGACCTATTTCATCATCGTACTGTAACATGAAAGCGTTGCTCGACTATCTGCCGATTATTATCTTCTTTTATTTTTATAAAACCACTAATCCCAAAGATAGTCATCACCCTTTATTACAGTTGGTTGGTAGCGCAGGAAATACCGATCAAAATCATATTCTTGTTGCAACCTGTGCACTTTTAATTTCAACGCTTGTTGTTTACGGTTGTTTGTTCTTTTTCCAGAAATTTAAACTGGAAAAAATGCAATGGTTTATTGTTGTCATGTCGGTGATTTTTGGTGGAATCACACTCGTATTCAGTGATGTGACCTACATTAAAATGAAAGCAATCATCATCAATATCGGTATTGGAATAGGTTTTTTAGTTACCCCATTATTCAATAAAGAACGTACCCCGATTATTAAAAAGCTTCTTGGTTCATTACTGGAGTTAAGTCATCAAGGCTGGATGAGATTGAACTTAGCGTGGTGTGGACAATTCTTTTTGCTTGCCGCTTTACATTTTTTCTTTGGATTCGTCTATATGCAAGGCAAATATTGGGGCGAATTCACGGCTTTCGGCGATATTATCGTTTCTATCAGTTACCTTGCTGCTATACTATTTTTCTTAAGAAAGCATTTTAAAACCACCGACTGAATTTTGAATCATTGAGCGACTGCCATGCCTTATTTTGTCCTAACCTGTACTGATCATGAAGGTACCTTAGAAAAACGTTTAGCAACTCGTCCACAACATATTGAACGATTGCAAAAGCTAGATGATGAAGGACGTTTAATTGCTGCTGGCGCTCATCCTAAAGATCCAAATAATCCACAAGCAGGTTTTTTAGGCAGTACGATTATTGTTGAATTTGACACGCGTGAAGCGCTAGATAGCTGGATTCAGGAAGAGCCTTTTTTAAAAGAAGGAATTTACTCAAATATTGAGGTAAAGCCTTTCAACAAAGCTTTTCCAAAAGGGTAAATCATGCACTTTGCAGCCAAAAGCTTTTTCGCCTTATGCTTAATGAGTTCATCAGTCTGGGCTGTTGAACCAACACCAGCTATTGCACCGACAACAACTGTTCAAGCTAAACCAAACTCAACAACAGCTTCCCCCCCTGTTACTACGGCAACTGCTAAGCCCTTAACTGCTGAACAAATTGCAAAGGCTAAACAGCAACAAGAAGCAAAAGTCAAAGCATTGGTTCAAGATCAAGCCAATCGCTTAAAACAACTTGAAAATGCCAATCTTGCAGCGCTCTCGCAAAATCAAGAATTACAACTCAAAAATGACAATCTTACTGTTCAGATTCAAGTTTTACAAAGTGAGCGCAGTGCTCAAATGTTCTTGTATGGTGCTATGACCATTGCAGTTGGTGTCATTCTAGGTTTCTTTATTGCGAGCTATGTCTACACCAAACGTCGTCGCCAGTGGTAACAATATAATTTTTATTTATGTCTCATTCATCAAAATTACAAACTGCTGAATTAGATTGGGAAATAGTCGATGGCATCGAAATTCCTATTTCTAAACAATTCGGTGATGTCTACTTTTCTAAAGACAATGGTTTGCTTGAAACCCGACATGTATTTTTAAATGGCAATGATTTAACCGAACGCCTCTCTCAACTACACGATTATCAATATTTCTGTGTAGGTGAAACTGGTTTTGGTACAGGACTCAATATTTTGACCCTGTGGCAACTCTGGCAACAAGTTCGCTTAGATAATCACAGCCATTTACATGTTGTCAGCGTTGAAAAATTTCCATTAAATAAAGCAGATTTGATCCGCGCACTCAATGTTTGGACAGAGCTCAAACCTTTAGCAGAAAAATTGATTCAGCAATATCCCTTGCCAATCGCAGGTTGTCATCGCTTAAGTTTTCCTGAAGAACGTTTTAGTATTGATTTATGGCTAGGGGATGCTCAGGATATTTTTCCAACGATCCCTAAAACCCAAGCAGTGAATGCATGGTTTTTGGACGGTTTTGCTCCATCTTGTAACCCAGATATGTGGCAAGCAAATGTCTTAGATCATATGGTGCGTTTATCTGATTTTAGAACAACTTTCGCATCCTTTAGTGTCGCAGGCATATTAAAACGTGGGCTTAAACAACACGGTATCCAAATCAGCCGTCCACGAGGTTTTGGCCATAAACGAGAAATGCTCAAAGCGATTTGGCTAAATGCTTCACAAGAAGAAAAAGACACCGCCGATTCGAAGCAAGACATAACGATTCAAAATGAATCTGAAATAACAAGCTCAGCATCTGTACAGCGACATATTGCGATTATTGGCGCAGGAATCGCAGGTTTAAGCTCAGCATGGGCATTTGCTCAACGAGGACATCAAGTTACGATCTACGAGCAAAATGAGCCGCTTTCAGGAGCATCTGGCAATCCCTTGGCATTGCTCAATCCAAAACTATGCCCAATTGAACAGGCGCATGAACACTTAATGACCTTGAGTTGGCAACATGCGTTGAATTTTTATCCTCGTTTTAAGGCATTTAGACCGATTCAAGTAGAGCAAATTGCATTAAAAAATGCAGATGAACTGCTGGGACTGGTTGAGCAATATCCTGAAAACGTTTTAACTGCAAATACAACACTTGAATGCCTTCCTGAAACAGAGCTTCCAAGTCTGACCTTACATCAAGCTGGCGCAGTTTCACCACATCAATTACGTGATGAGATTTTACAACATGCTAATATTCGAATAGAAAAAGCAAAAATTTCTCGATTAGAGTCGACTGATAGCCAAGTTACACTCTGGCAAGACCAACAAAAAATTGCCATAACGGATCATGCGATTGTCTGTTGTGCTAAACAAAGTGCTGAACTCATCGAAAACTATCCTGTCTTAAAGCCAATTCGAGGACAAGTCAGCTGGGTTGAGAATAGCCAGCGGCCTTTAGCACTGGATCAAGCTTATAGTTATGGTGGCTATTGCATACAACTGGATGCTTCACAGTTAATTCTGGGTGCATCTTTTTATCCCAATCGGGATGATGCAGAAGTGCTAACTGAAGATCATGTGCATAACTACGAACTTATCCACAGTGTCTTCCCTCAATATGCAGAACAACTTCCAAAACTGGAGACTTGGCAAGGAAGAGCATCCGTTCGTGCACAAAGTTTAGATTATTTCCCCTTAGTTGGGAAAATACAAAATCTTGATCAAATCTATACTTTTGCTGGTTTAGGATCAAAAGGTTTCTTATTTGCGCCATTATGTAGTGAAATCTTAGCATCACTAATGTTAGGTGAACTTTGCCCAGTTCCTCAAAATTTATTGGATAAATTAAATCCTCAAAGATTTCAAAAGAAATTAAAAGCTAAAAAACCTTATTATTCTGGGTAAATTATTATCTTAGTTGTTCATTCTTTAAATTTGCCAAAATACCTAAGTATTTTGGCAAATTTAACTGATCTATGCGCCTTGTTCTAAAGCTAAGCCAGCATCACGTGCTGCACGTGTACCGCCCATCAATACAACATATTCACGAGAATCATCTAAACCTTCTAAAAGCTCTGCTGCGCGTGGTGCTTTACTACCACCTCCACATAAAATATAAATCGGCTGATCCGCTGCAACCTGAGTCAAACTATCCGCATTAATTTCAGCAATTGGACGATTCAACGCCCCTTTGACGTGTGCCTCTGCATAAGCTTTGGCATCTCGGACATCCCAAATGACTGCGCCTTCTGGGAACTCAAATGTTGTAATTTCTTGTTTACGGATCATTGTGCACTCCTTTGATGTAAACAACACTTGGCAAATGAAGAAAACACCCTTAGCATCTCAAATATTCTTTCCCTTTGTAAAGGTCTAACCATGCCTTCTTTTGATATTGTTTCTGAATTAGAGTTATTTGAAGTCAATCATGCTGTACAAAATACAGAAAAAGAGATTGCAACACGTTTTGACTTCCGTGGACAAGACGTTTCAATTGAGTTAAATGAAAAAAATAAAGAAATCAAAATCTCAACTGAAAGTGACTTCCAATGTGAACAAGTCTATACTATGCTTGAAAATCACTTCTATAAACGTAAGCTTGATGTACAAGCTTTAGATCCACAAAAAGCCACTGCTTCTGGTAAAAATGTAGTCCAAGTGATCAAGCTGAAAGATGGACTTGACTCAGATACCGCAAAAAAAATTAATAAAGCCATTAAAGAAAGTGGTATCAAAGCGCAATCTTCTATCCAAGGAGACAAAATCCGTGTCACAGATAAAAAGCGCGATACATTGCAACAGGTCATGAACTTTTTACGTGAACAACAATTTGGTCTACCACTTCAATTTAATAATTTCAAAGACTAAGCATTAGGTTCATTATGGCAAAAGATAACCGTCTTTATACGCTGGTTAAAACCACTTCTAAATTTCCCAAAAGTATCCGTAGTACGCTATGGAGTAAAGCTTTTGGTCGTGTTGTTCCTATGGTTGGAACAGCAAATATTCGTTATTTAGAAGTTGATAAAGACCATGTCACTGTGCGTATTGAAAACCAACGAAATATGCAAAATCATATTAAAGGGGTTCACGCAGCAGCAATGGCATTATTAGCAGAAACTGCAACGGGCTTTTTAACGGGCTTACATATCCCAGATGATCGTATCTTGTTAATTAAATCATTGCATGTTGACTATTTAAAAGTTGCTCAAGGCGGTTTAACAGCAACTGCAACATTATCAGCAGAGCAACAAAAGTTTATTGCGGATAATGATAAAGGCGAGTTATTAATTCCTGTGACCGTCATTGACGATTCTGGTAACGAACCAATTCAATGTCAGATGCTTTGGGCTTGGCTACCAAAACGTAAAAAATAGTCTTAGATTGAAGATAAAGCCCAATTCAATTTGGGCTTTATTGTTTTATCAGCTTGCTAAAAAATCTTGCTTAATTTGTTCTGAGATTTGTCGTTTATTACCATTCACGTCAACAGCAACAAATGTAAAAACACCTTGAGTAACTCGAATCGGATCACGCGAATTGTCGTGACTATTCCATACCTCGATTTGCACCTGTACGGAAGTATTTCCGACTTTCAAAATTTTAGTATAGCAACTAATCACATTTCCAACCTTAACAGGCACAAGGAAGGTCATTTCATTAATTGCAATTGTTGCACATCGTCCCTTGCTCAAACGCTCAACATGAATCGCTCCTGCGAGATCCATCTGTGAAACAATCCATCCTCCAAATACATCACCACTCCAGTTTGTATCTGCTGGCATAGCAATATTCTGTAAGGATAAAACCCCTTCTGGATGATTTGAACGTTCAGTCATGTTAATGTCCTTGATGTTGCTGTAATTGCTGATTTAACCATTGCTGTAGCTCTGGTGTACGTAATGCACCACTTATTCTGGCCAATTCAGTCGTCTTATTCATTAAGACCAAAGTCGGAATACTGCGGACATTAAATGCAGCACTTAAACGTGGGTTTGCTTCAGTATCAATTTTAGCAAACACGACGTGAGGATTATGTTTGGCAACCTCAGCAAAATGAGGTGCCATCATTTTACAAGGATTACACCATTCTGCCCAAAGATCGATGAGTACAGGTAAATCTGAATGACTAATGAAATGGCTAAAATTTTGCTCATTTAATTCAATTGGCGCTAACCTTAATAATGGTTGATGGCATTGCCCACAGTTGGGATGAACTGCTAATTTTTCTTCAGGTACACGATTTTTTGCACCACAGGATGCACAGACAATGATCATTTACATCACTCCGATATGTTGATGTAAAAATTCTAATTGGGTTGTGACTGCTTTTTCAAACCAAGAACCGTGATAAATATCAAAATGCTTCATTTCCCACTCATGATAGCTTACAAATGGTGCAATATTTGTAGCAGCTTCACGACTAGATTCAATTGGAATCAAAGAATCATGTTTCGCAGCAATAAATAAAACAGGGATATTAATTTTGCGTACAAATTGAATCGGACGATAGCGCATTAAATTAAAAAATACACGTGCAGGAACTTCACCACTCCAATAATAGTCAGGATTTACAATCGAATGATAACCATAATAACTATCAGAGGTCGGTAAAAAGCATAGTTTATGCTGATCTACAACTGGCAAAGTTTTAGGTACTAAGCCCATCTTAGACCCCATGTAATCCTGACTAGAACGCTTTAAAGCTTCTGGATAACGTTGTAATGGGTATAATTTTGCTGTTTCAACCCCATCTACATAAGGCACTTGTACCATCACGGCCTGAATATTTTTAAGGTCAGTAGCTAAACTAAGCGCATATCCACCACTTAGTGAGGTTCCCCATAAAATAATACGTCGACTATCAATTAATTTACAATTCGAAGCATATTGAACAATGGTTTTCCAATCATCTAATTGAGCACCGAGTGAAACCAATTCACGCGGTTTTCCTGTGCTTCCGCCCCAATAGCGATAATCAAATAAAATGACAGCATAGCCAGCTTTAGCGAAACGTTGTGCATACTGAACTAATTTAAATTGGCGTAATCCAGCAAATCCATGTGCCATAAGAATTACAGCAGGTTTAATATTGGTCTTTGGTAGGTAGAAATCTGCTGCTATGGTTTCTTCGCCACTAGGAACATACAACGGCTCAACTGTGTAGGTGTGCATGCGCGCTCCAATGCTTTATCTTATTACTTATCATCATTTATTTGCTACAGACATTTAAACTCAAGATCGAGCTTAATGCTATGATAGAGCATAAAATGTTTTGTTTATTTTTGGAGTGACAAGATGTCAGAAAATGTTGGTTTTGCAGGTCAAATCGGCCCTGAGCATGTAGATCAAGTTGTCGAAAAAGGCTTCAAATCTATTATTAATAATCGTCCAGACATGGAAGGTGGTTCTGAACAACCTACAAGCGCACAGATTGAAGAGTCAGCTCGTAATGCTGGCCTAGATTACGTTTACCAACCAGTTGTTGCAGGTCAGATCACAGAGTTAGATGTTCGCACATTTGCTAATCACTATAACGAATTGCCAAAACCTATTTTAATGTTTTGTCGTACAGGTAATCGCTCTAATAACCTATACCAATTAGCGAAGCAGATGGACTTGTTGGATGATTAATTCAATTCATCAAAAATAAAATAGGAAGCCATTGAGCTTCCTATTTTATTCGCATTAGAAATTATTTACAGGTATGTAAAGTTCCATATGGGCTAGTATTATTTAATGAAGGCGTAAATGCCCAATTCGTTTTGTCAAAATCTTCTGCAAGCGCTGGCAATGAAACTGTACGATAACCATGTATTGGAGTACTTGATAAGGTTGTTGTTGCACCAACCTGAACAGATAACCATGTTGCATAAGCTTTTGGATAACGTAGTTGGAAATCAAACTTACCCTCTTTATCCGTTGTATAAGTTGCTGTATATGGATTCGCCTCACTTGCACCAATAAAACGTACAGCATTGAGTGTTTCTAATACTTGATTACCATTGCGATCCAAAGTCAAGATATCGCGATACGTATTCAATACCTGATCAAATTTGTTCAAGCCATGAATAGTCACATTACGATCATCGTATGGAGTTGTTGGGTCATCATTTGCAGGAACAGTACATGATAATGGTGCAACTAATGAAGGTGCTGGTGATAAATATTGCACCCAAGATTTTTCTTTTGTTACAGAATCCTCGACTACTGTCCAAGCACCTCGCTTAAACTCCACAGCTCTTACATCCATTGTAACATTTTGATTTGCTACAGGGCGACCATCTAAGTCAACAACTTGAGCAGAAGCACTCCAATTATAATAAACGCCATTCGGATCATCGATACCTACTTTATTCGGATTCATGACCACTGTAATCGAACCTTGACTAGCAGGAACATCAGCAGCAATGATATCCGCCAAATAGCTTTGACGTCGTTCAGTTCCATTATTATCTTTAACTAGTGCTTCTACACGAAGGTCATCTATCACAAATTGAGCTGCGCTATAACCTTGTCCACGAAGATTTTCATCAACAACAACTGTGAATGTAGCCCAACCATTTGCATCACTATCGACTGTTGATGCCCCGCGAATGTATGCCCCATTTTTTTGGTATTCTGGAATAGTTAAAGTTACTGCCTTACCAGATTGACTCGAACCATTAATATCAGTAACAAGTACAGAAATATCTACAGCATCACCACGAACATGCAACTTATCTTTAGATGCTTTCAATTTCAAATCTAACTGAGGCGCTAACGCAGTTGGTGAGTTTACTGATATTTGTGATACTTGTTGTACTAAAGCACCTTGTTCATTAACGTGCGATGCTATGAGTAAAATAGGTGCTGTATTGGTATCGACACTAGCCTTCATATCTAGGGTAAAAACAGCCTCACCATATTGATTAGTAACAACTTGTGAAGCACCTTTGATTGAAGTAACATTTCGAGGATCAACAATCGTTAAAGTTACTGGCTGATTTGCCACTCCGCCTTGATTAACATCTAATAGCTTAACGGTAGTTAATGCTGTATCGCCTGCCGTACTTAATGAGACTTTATTACTATCAATTGTTAAATGATTTACATTGATAGGCGCAACTAAAGTGAAGTTTAAGGTTGTTTTTAATTCTTCACCTTTTGGATTTTTAATTGTACCAAAGACTTTTATACCAGAAGTTAATAAAGCAGACTTAACGGAATCTGACATATCTTTTGGAATAGTCATTGAAATTGGGACTGAGCCATTTGCAGTTGTCATTACGGAATCAGCGCTCAACTTTATTCCTGCATTTATTGCTTCTTGATTTAAAGATAAATTAACAGGATAAGCAGTATTTGCGCCAAGCTCATCTTTTACAGCAACTTGAACTTGATATGTTTGACCTATTTCCACGTCATTCTTATCAGAAGTTAAACGTAAATTAACTGAATCTTTAGGAATAGCAACTTGGATAGTACCTGTTTGCTGGATACGATCACCATTGTTAAGATTCGTTCCAACAACAGCGAATGTAATTCCATTTTTGATTAGACTAGCATCATAAACACCCTCAGATACCTTAACCGTAAACTCAGCCTCACCTTTACTATTTGTAGTCAGCGAAACATTGGATAAAGAAACTCTAGAACTTACCAAGTTAGATAAAGCAATAGTCAATGGAGTATTCGCAATCATATTGCCTGCATTATCTTTAGCCGTAACTTTTATTCGTACTTCTCCGCCCAAAACAGATACTGTTTGCACATCATAAGATAAATCTAATCCTGCAAGATTTGGCAAAATTACTGGTGGCTGACTAATATCAATTTTACGTGCTATCGTATAGGCTGAACCATCTTTACGCTTACTATTGACAGCAACCGTTATTCCATTCGCAATTAAATTTGCAAGTTCTGTTGGACTATTCGCCTTAATTTTAAGACTAAAAATAGCTTTACCGTTAGCGTCAGTTGAAATTGCTGATGCAGTAGCAAGACTTACTCCATTAGTTATTGCAGCTTCATTTAAACCAATACCAACTTTTTGACCCACTAAAAATTTACCATCAGTACCCGTTGCATTCACTGCTACTTGTATTGTTTGCTCAACACCTTGAGTTATTACTAAATTGCCAGGCATGTCTACAGTTAAATAGTCTAGATCTAAATCAGTTTGATCTGTAGGAGCTTTAAAATTAACTGTTGTTGTTTGTTGTGCACTATTCGAACTAGCCTGTGCTGTAATACGAATACCGTTTGAAACTAGTTGCTTTTGTTCACTTAAACCACTTGCCTTATAATCATAAACAAAAGTTGCGTATCCAGTTTCATCTGTATTTTTAGAAGATGGACCTGTTAGGCTTAAGCCTAAATTTTGTAAATCTGTTGTAGATAATGTTGGCAATGAAACAGAAACTGTTTCACCTTTTAGAGCACTTCCTTTAACACCAATTGCTTTAACTTTTACAGTAATAGTCTGGTCTTTTGTATAATCAAAAGCAGTGTTAATCGGATCAATTAATAAATAACTTACTGCCTCTTCAGATTTAGCTTCATCCGTCACAGCAATTTTTATTTCATTTGTTAAGCTATTATCAGTCTTAAATGTAGCAGTAATACCCGCCTGTACTAAAGCAGCAACTGCATCTGCAGTATTCGCATTAGTATGTAAAGTATATGTAATATAACCACCTGCAGCTGTACTAAAATCTCGCTCAGCACTTCCATCAAAAGTTACACCATTAGAAGTAGCGATATTATTTAGTGCTAATGTAACTTTTCCTTTTGTAGCAGCCTCACCTTTATTATTAATGCCTTTAACGGTAATCGTTATCTGATCATTTTTTGCATTGATTTTATAAGAAGATGCAACTTCTAAACGTTGTAACGCTAACTGATCTGCTGCATTACTATCAACCGTAATAACACTAATCGTATCTTGAGCAAAAACTTCTGTATTATCAGAGTATACCGCTTTTAAGTTAATACCCTGTTGTGACAAAGCGATCGGATAGTTAGAATTAGCTTTTAACGTAAAGGTTGCATAACCATTAGAGTCAGTCATTATTTCAGTTTGATCAATACTAACACCGTAAGCATCACTTTTATCTGTGAAAATTAACTTCACTTTTTTATTAGCTAGAGCAATATCACTACTATTTTTTGCACGCACTTTAACGAGTGTCATACCGTTTTGTGCAGTAATTGGTGCATCAGCTTTAATAATTTCAAGCTTTTGCACAATTTGTGAAATATCTTTAAAAGTAATCGCAGCTTTTACCGTTTTTTGAGCTTTATATTCATCTATCAATTTAAAATCTAAGCTTTGAGAAGTCGCAACAAACTTCTGAACATCTTCAGTCGTTAAATCAGCATTTGCAACAATTGTAAATGTAGCAATACCATTGCTGTTGGTAGTAAGAGAAGATCCAGAAGAAATAGAAAATTTACCTTGCATCTCAACAGGTAGAGCTAAACTGACATTTTGGCCAGCTTTAACGCCACCATTTTGATCTGTCACTTGTGCATTAATCGTTGCAGAACCTTTAGGTAAATTAAGAATAACTCCTTGCTGAATATTTAAGTTAAAGTTACTTTGAACAGTACTAGTTTTAGTAATGTTTAGTGTATAAACCTGTTTAATTGATGTGCCATTCACGGTTGCTGTTAATAATACTTTACCCGTTCCTGCAGATATAGACGGTACATTTAGTTCAAACTCAGCAATACCGCCATCAACTGTTTTCACTAATGAAACTTTACTGGTTACACCTAATTTATCACTATCAGTGATAGATAAAGTCACATCTTTATCAGCAATTCCACCACTATCTTTATTTAGTACTTGTATTGAGAATTTAACAGTAGAATTATCATTAGCATTAACAATTACATTATTTGAAGTATCTTTTAAGTCTAATACTTTAATACTTTCAGCAACTTTTGAGCTATCAGTAGAAGAGTTATTTCCTGAATCAGAACCACTACCACTGGTATTATTAGAACTATTATTTCCATAATACCCCCCACCCCCACCCCCACAAGCAACTAATGCAACTGAAGTAGCTAAGAGTGTAGAGTTAACCCCTAATTTTTTTAAATTAATTAAATACGTCATGGCAGTGTCCATCTTATGTAATAATTTAGCCCTAAATTACTATTATGGCTTTAGGACAAAAATTTACTAGAAATAACATTTTTTATCAATCAACAACTGTCTCTTTATCCATATATATAGAGAACTAATTGGCAAAAAAGTAAATTAAAAATTTTATTGGATCTTTCCAATTCTTTTTACAAATGTAATATTAAGGATTCTAAATCTAATAAATCTTTGATTGCAAAATATGAGTCTATAAGATTTTCGCACTTCTGTAATCGAAATAGTGCCTCATTTACTTTATCAGTATAAATTTTTTGTAAATCTTTCATTGCAATATCTGTTTAAAATTCAAACGATACATTAATCATATAATAAAAAACACCCCTGCTCTTTTGAGTAGGGGTGTTTAGTATTTAAAAGCTGGCGATGACTTACTCTCACATGGCAAGTGCCACACTACCATCAGCGCTAAGAGGTTTCACTTCTGAGTTCGGGAAGGGATCAGGTGGTTCACTCTTGCTATTGTCGCCAGCAAACTGTTGTGGTG
>NZ_NHRQ01000021.1:1174-46323 GCF_002165335.1 Acinetobacter sp. WCHA29 | reverse complement strand
TATATTGATGTTTATAACATCATTTGAGGAGCAGAATATCACTTATAGGAGTTGTTCAAATTTACGGATCCATCTCTTCTAAACATACTGAAAATTTTGATTTTCGTTGTAGCTTTAGTTATTTTTATTAAATTCATTATAAGTGAATACTTAGGTGTAATTTTTAGCAAAGAAATTACAGTTTTTGCGGGGATGTTTTTAGCACTCGCAATTCTTGTTTATGAAATTATTTCAATTTGTATATCTAGACTAATTAATAAAATTCACTATGACGCAGATCAACGTGAAGCTATTGAAACATTTGAAAAGCATCAACTTAATGTTGGCTTTATCGTAGCTGACTTGCCAAAAGATCAAAAAAACAATGAGTTAAAAGATTGTGTTGAAGCTTATATCACTCTAGCGAAACAAAATTTACCATTTGTTTTGATTAATTCAGACAATGTATCTACTTCAGGAATATATTTTTCAGGGCAACGTGGAAAGCGTGACCATAATAAATACAAAATCATCATTAAAAGAAACTTAGACTAAAAACAACCTTTTAGAAAAATAAAAAAGCCAGTATAGAACTGGCTTTTTTTGCTTAGTACGCTTAAAAATAATTTTCTTCAGGATACCTAATTCTTTGTAGAACAACTCCAATTAAGCCCGCTACAAGCATGTAAACCGCTTTCATATACCACATGCCCCACATAACGGTAATTGTGGTCGCTGAAAATTCTTGTACTGGCTGACCAAGAAAATTAGTTGTTTGATTAAATGATTTTTCTGAAGCTTCAAGCGCATAATAATTTAATGCAGGGAATAAGCAGACAACCAATAAAACAGCTACCGTAGGGTAAAGCATAGCTTTAGGTATATCCCATTTGATAGCAAAGTACAGCGCCACTACCAAAGCAATTAAGCCAACACTAGACTTCATTCCAGTGGCAAAATCTAAACCTACGGCACTTGAGCCTTTCCATACTAGAAAGCAAAAAACAGCTATCAGAAAAGCGACAAAGCCCGCAAAAATTTTAAATTGTTCCTGTTCTTGGTAATCCATATATGAATCCTTAACTATTAACTGCGGTGTCAGTATGATTGTTATAGCCTAACAACGGTTTATTTTCAGGTGGTGGAATGTCTACAACGTCCCGATCGACATTGACCAGAATTGATGTGAACTCACTTGAAGCAATCAATTCCTTTGCTTCAGTAATATAAGAATCTTCAGTCTGATCATTGATTAAGTAAAATGCCGTTGGTGGGTTGGTGTCTGTAAGCAATACGTTTGCAATTGGACTTTTAGGGCTTAGATTATATCGCAAGCACTTAATGAATGACCTATTCTGCATTGTAAGCGTGTCTAAGAGTTCTTTTTCACCCAAGCTCTCAAATGGTAGCCAAGTTTGATTTAAAGGCACTAGAGCAATTTCTTCAATCTTTGCGATACCACTATCCGCAAATCCAAAAGTCCCAATTGCTAATAGGTTTACATCGTCTTGATAATGCGCCTGCTCAAGCTCGGCTTCAAAGCGTTTATTAACTCGGCTATACATTTTTGCATCCATAAATAAATGCAAGGTTGGGGCATGTTTTAGAATGATTCTGCCCCCATCAAAACGTGCATCTTCAATAGACTTAATCACACCAATAAATATTTTTAATGGGCGTTTATTGCCTTTAACTTTCAGGTCTGCCAACTCTGCTTTTCTTCGGGCTTCAATCTCATTGTGTTTGGTTTGGTCGTAATATTCAGGGATATAAACCAATCCACTTAAATCATCTTTTTTATTCTTTTTATCATTCAAAGCTACTTTTAATGCCTTGCGAAATTGAAACCAATTATGCTTCATGTTCGGTTGGTGGCGGTTTAACAAAGCTTCTTCAAGCAAGTAATCTAACGTCCCTTTTAAGGTCAATTTTGTTGTTTCAGCTTTTACAGTATCTTTAGGTGTATCACTTGGCGTAGGCGCTTGTTTGGATACATTGCTTTTTGACAAACTGAACTCAAACTTTAAAACACTTGCCCCTGTTTCATCTGTCTTGATAGCTTCCCCAATAACCTCGCCTAGTCCTGAAATTTCAGTAGGTGGCTCATAGCTTAGGCAACTAAAGTCGTGCTGATCTGCGCTGTTAGGCATACGCTTTAAAACAAAGTTTTCGCCAATTTTAGCGATATACATTTCAATGTTTTTTTGTGGCAGACAAGCGCAAATAGGTCTAATCCCTTTTTGATAACACTCTTGCAAAATTGCCTGTGTTAATACTTCATCATCAGGACTAACAATTTTTCCATTATGTATAAAATTATTCATAAAACCGCCCTCATTTAATATTTAGGTGTGTTTCGATTAGGCGTATTTGGGTTTTTAATACGCTGATTAGGTGCATTCAAATTGTCTTTTGGTGCATTCGCTTTTTGCTTTAAAAGCTGTTCTCTAAACTCTGTATAGACTTCAGTTTTATGCCGTGAATCGAATCTAGCTTTTGACTGGTCTTTAAACTCATTAAAGTATTTATCTGAATATTCAAGATTCAATTTATTGAAAGGAATCTCGTATTCTTCATTTTTAATTCGTGCTTTCATTACTGGCTTATCTTTAACTTTATAAGCATCAATAACTTTTAATTCAGTACCTTTTTCAAAAGTTACCTTTTTAAATAGTCCTGTTTTAATCTCAAGATCATTAGTAAGTTTTACAAGCTCACCTTTTGCTATATTCATATTGCCGTTAAACTTAACGATCTCGTCACCAAGTAAGGCTTTAGATTTCAAACTTGCTCTAACTTCAGAAACGATTTCTTCTTTAGTGAATGTTTTATTTTCACTGGTCAATGAATACAGCTTGCTATTTATTCCAAACAATTCACGCTTATTCTCTAAATGCAATCTATGATCATTTAAATAAGACTTCATTAAATTATCTTTAGATTCTACAAGTGTGAAGTCTGTAGAGAACTCTTTAGTTTCTGAACGTCCAAGTACCTTTTTGAAGTTTTCAAAAGCCGTTACTTCTCTTTCTACTGGTTTGTAATTATGGTCATAAGAAACTTTACCGTCAGGGGTCTTAACAGTTTCTTTTTCATTAGTTGCAAAAGTTAAAGCACTATAATTGATTTGAATATTTTGCTTATGTCGAGTTAAAGCAACATAAGTTAAATTAGCATTCATATTTTCACTAGCTACAATATAAGCACTATCTACAGTCATACCTTGTGATGAGTGAATAGTATTTGCATAGCCATGTTTGAACTGGTCATATTCCTTTAAATCAACTCTAACAATTCTGCTATCACTTTCCATTTGAACCATCATAGCTTTAGGATTATTGAATTTATCCTTTTCAAAACCTATTACTTTAGCCAGTTCACCATTACTAACTTTCATCTGTGAATTATTTTGTTTGAATACAATTTTCTCACCGATGGAAATATCTAAATCACCTTGATAGTTTTTCACAGAAACACTTTCAGGATTAAGCTTACCTTGTTTGATAAGCAATGCTCTAGCCATTCGATTTAGTTCATTCACATCACTATTTGAATGAGCAAGCATTAATTTACTTTCGCTAGAATCTTCACTCCATGACTTAACAGTTTTAGCTAAAGCTAGATCATGAGATTCGTATTCATTAACCATATTAATAGATTTATAAATATCTATTGCTTTACCTACTTCATGCTTAGAAAGATATTTAGATGCTTGAATCATCTTGTCAGATTCTTTGGCATGTTTCTGACGTTGAATATCCTCTAGTGAAGCAATATTTTTCTTATCTAAGTTTTCTTGAATATTTGCAAATACATGACCCGCACTTACTGCACTTAACTGGTAACTATCACCAACTAATTTTATTTGTGCATCGTGTTTTTCTACAAGCATAAGCAAGCGTTGCATATCTCTTGAACCGACCATGCCTGCTTCATCCAAGATCAATACAGTTTTATTATTTATTTCTAAATTACCGCTATCATACTTAGACAAGAAAGAAGCAATTGTACTACTTGGAATATCACAATCATTCGCTATAGCCTTAGCTGTAATTGCCTGTAATGCGATTCCATATACTTGATAATCAGATTCTTTATAGGCTTCAGAAACGGCACTTAGAACGTATGATTTACCTGTGCCCGCAGAACCATTCAACAATGTAATCCGATCGGTAGAAGTTAAGGTATAGAATGCTTTTTCTTGCTCACTATTAAATGTTCTTGTTTCAGCAACACGTACCGCATTTAAAGGTAATTTCTCAACTAGATTAAATGGTTTTTGAATACGGCTTTCCTCATTAGCATTATAGATAAATGTTGAGATTGATTCCTCAATACCTACAAGCTCTTTAGAAGAAAATACGACTTTATCTTTACCATATAAAGTAGCCATATCAGGGCAAGTTATTACCGATTCATAAGCTTTTAAATATTGTTCTTCACCATCTGTATGAGCCATTAAAAAACGCTCTAGCTCACGCACTGAAAAAACAGATTGATTAGAAGTTAATGCTTTAATTGCTTCGCTTGGGCGCTCAATTATTATTTCACCATTTTGATGACGTACTTGCTTAATATTTTCATTGATATGGTATTTGTGACTGCTAACGTAATCAGCTCTAAAGTTTTGGCTAGACAATTCAATACCTTGCTCTTTAAAACTTCTATGATCAATACGTGCATCAATACCTAAGTTTTCACAAAAATCATTTACATGGTTAGCCCATTCTAGGCGGGTATCAACCACAAACATTTTAGAAGAAAAATAACGATCTTTACCCGCACCGCCCTTTTCAGGGTTTACTGGATTATAACGCTTAAAATGCTTTACTTCGTCACGCTCTATACCGTCTAATTTTCTTTCAGAAAACATAAGGTGAACATGCGGGTTTTGCTGACCATCACTAGCTAGAGGACTATGAATTGCATAAGAATAAGTGAAGTTTTCACCTAAAGTTTTTTCAACAAATTTCTCTACTAATTCTTCTCTTTGTTCTTTATTAAGTTCTCTAGGTAATGAAATTTCTAATTCAGTATAAACACGCCCATTAATACGCTCATTCTTATCTGCTGACTTCCAAAAGTGTTTTGCATCAGTAGCCCATGACGGTAAATTTCCAGATTTAATATTTTCTAAATCATCTCTTTTATACTTTCCATCACGGTTAATGTAGGCGTAATGATTTGCGCCACGAGTTCCTGTAGAACCGTATTGCCTGCCTGTCTTAACTGATAAGTGATAGATCGCCATTTTATGCCTTTTTTGCTTTTGCTTTTTCTGTTTCTCGGAGAGAAACGCGGAAGCGTGCATTCCTACTGCTATAGTCATGATAACCTCTCTATATATTCGCTACAAGTGACAAAACAAATGCTTGCATTTGTCCGATTTTGAAGCAATGCAAGGCATTGATTTTAAAAGCGGTTTTTGGGGCTGATTTTTGGCTTTTTTTGTAATTTATTTTTATATAGATATGGGGTTTCACCCCAAGCCCCACATAAGGGAATAATTCCCTTATGAATCCCTACACTTCGCCAGTGGGTCATCGGGGGTAGACACTTCGTTTACACCCCCTTTAGGATTAGTGTGTTTTTTTGATTTTTGCTGATCAATATGTTTTCAGATGAGCCGTGAGCCTATGGCTTCCGTTCAGTCTGAAAAATATTGACAGTGCTATTGCCTTTGCGAACTCTTATAGTTTTTTGTTGCTTTGTATTTTTTTGGGATTTTTTAATTTTTCATTGTGATATTATTTGATCACCTTATAACTTTTGGATTAAGAAAATGAATATTGAGGATTTTAAATTTACTGAAGATCAAAAAAAATTCGTCACTGAAGAAATTGATCGTTTAAAAAAACTTGAGAACAAAAGTCAAACTGAAGAAATTATCTTAACTTTAGTTTCTAACATTGAATCAGGTACGCCAACGAAACAGCAAATTAGTTCTTTTGAACGGATTATGAAAAATGAGTTTAAAAAATATAAAGCTCGTTTAGAACTGGAAAAAATCAAGGAGGATGAAAAAAAACTTCTTGCAGGTTTAAAAAAAGAAGTCCAAGTTGCACAAGCTAAAGATCGAAAAAAACGTGAACACAAGCTTATTACAATTGGCGCTCTTTTTGAAATGGTAGACTTCCCATCTGAAGATAAAGGCATTATCACTGGGATGCTTTTAAGTGCTATTGAAAATGCAAAAAATAACCCAAGTTATTTTGATAGTTTGAAAGCTTCAGGTGACAAATTTATTAATGATCGTGAACAAGCAAAAAAATCAAAAAGCACTTTAGTTGATAATTCAGGAAGTGTTACTGCTGAATGACTAAAATTGAAATATCTTATATTTTGTCGCAACCCTGCGGGATTGCTTTGTAAGTCCCGCTTAGGGGCAAAGGGGAGTAGTTGCGGTTCTGCGGTCAGCTCGACAAAATCACAGATTTTGTCGGCTTCGCTTGAACCTTGCAACGGTAATCAGGGAGGGAAGAATTTTTATATTTCTTCAGTTCGCAAAGTAGACACTTTGCTCTATTGATACCGCCTAGAGTTTAGTTTTTAATATCATCTTTAAAAATATATAAGCAGGCAGTACCAAATAGCAAAGTTGTAGCTAGATTAAAAAATATTTTAATCATTTCGTAAAAATCTTGATTTGGTTGTCCAAGATCATTGTACCAGTGGCTACTTATAAAATTCCCAATGTTATACCCTGCCAACATTCCTACAAGTGTATAAATAATTATCATCAGAATTTTAGATTTATACTTAGTGTTTTTCATTAAAATTTTCCATTTGCTCTATGTTCTCATAGTAATCTAATTCAGTTACTTTCAACTCTAACAATATTGAGTGATAAAAGTTTAATGGTAGATTCAAAAGTTCATTGTGTACCGCCCATAAATCAACTTCAGATTTAAAAAGCTTAGTGTATCTTGGTTTGCCTTTTTGGATTCTTTCGCTTTCTTCTGCAATTAGTTCGGCTCTAATTTTATTTAACATATTGATCATATCTATAGCTGTTTGATCTATTGTATAGATATATGAAGTTTTGCCATTCATCCATAATTGAGCATCACGCTTATTGAACTTTGTATTTTCTTCATAGACTACATTATAAAAATCTATAACCTGTTCCCGACTGTATAAGCCATTCTTAAAGCATTCTATTTTGAACTGTGCATTATTCATATTAGTGACCTCAATAACTTTATGTTAGCTCTTACCTGTTAAGACTATGCTTTTTTGCATATCCATAAATTTGATTCGCAATGAACCGCAATTTTTTTGCTTCATTGGAATATCACCCGCAAAAAAATTGCGGGCGACTTTATCACCACTTTTTTGGTTTCTATATTTGATTTAAAACCAGTAATGTTGATTCTAAATCTTCAATATGTACACCTAGTTTTTGGGCTAGTCTGTGCATGTTTTTATCATCAAGTATTCTTAGCGCTTTGTGTAATGATGCATAATTATTTAATGTAGAAAACTCCTCTATTTTATCATCAATGTAAACTTGATCTAACCCAGCATCTTTAAAACACTCGATCACCTTTAGCCCAACAAAAGATAATTTTTCAATCATTTTAACCTTTCCTTAAATTGCTTCATTGATTAGTAAAGAAAGCCCCGCAGGGCTTACTTTATTATATTTGATCTATAAGGCTTATTACTCGTTTAGATGCGTATATCCCATTTGCATTTAACTGGCGTACCCAAGCGCCCCGACTTGGCGACCATTTAAAACCATTACTTTTTAAAATTTGGCGTATTTCTTCCGTAGGTTTACCATCAAATATAAACATGCAACGGTTTTCTATTTTGCATTCTGTATATTTATAAAGATCGTTCTCAACTTCATTTGAAGTTCTATTTTCAAGTGTTTGCAATTCTGCAATACGCTTTTTCAAGCGGTTAATTTCAGCATTATTATTCTGAAGTGAATAGCTTGCAAAACCAATTGAGCCATATTTAGGATTTAATACGTCTATAGCTTTTTCTTCAGAGAATCCAAGTTCAATTAATCCCTCTAAACGTGCATTGTGTTCGGGAAATTTTTTAATTAACTTGTTAGCCTTTTTCATTAACTCTTGCGCCTGCTGTAACTTCTCAAGCTTGCTTTTAAGTTTTTCTATTGCATTAGGGTCGTCACTTGAAATACCGCCCTTGCCTACGCTATCAGCTTTATTTTGATAGTATTCGGCTTTCTTCATTTCCTGAACTGATTTACCCATAATAGAGTGAATTTTAGAACGAAAGTTTCTATCTCGTTTTTCACTATGATGACCAACTAAAACTGGCTGTCCAAACGGTATACATTCAACCATTTGATTTGAACGTGTCGCCAATACTGTGCTTTTTACTGTTGCTTTATCAGCTAAAGCTTCATAACGATCTAAGCGGTTTTGTTGGCGTTCTTCATAACGGTTTAAGCGTTCTGCTTTGATTGCATCATTGTTATTTTGGTCGTTCATAATTCAATACCTTTTTAATTTAAGTCGCCAATCGACTTAATAAAAACATTATACCTAAATTGATTTGTTAGTACAAAACAATATATGTAAACAAGTGTAATTTTTATTGTGTGTCTTGAATGCTTCAGATTTGCGCTGTAGCGGGTTGTTTCTCTTTCCTGTGGTTTTGGTCACTCCCGATCTGAACCAAGCCCGCAGGCATTAAAAAAGCCCCTTGCGGGGCTTCTTTTCTTTTAATAAATCAATTTATAAATTGCTGTAGTATCTAAAACATTCCTATTTTTATGTATAACGTCTTTTATGTAATCACTAAAAAAAACGGCTCTGCGATTGATTGCAGGTTTTGAGCTGTATGTCATCATTGCAATTTTAGACAATGCAAATAAATTTACCACAATTGAAAATTCTAGGGCATTCAGGTTAAACGCTTCGTCCCATCCATTTTCCATATAAAAAATTGAATCAGATTGCAAAGTCCAAAAGCCGTTTTTAGTTTCCCATACTCCCCCGTCATAGCTTTCACATAATCGGCTTGCTTCTTGATATAAGATATTTTCCCATACATAAATTGTATGAGCCATTGCAACTGTATAGCGTGGAAATTCGCTTTCTTGCATTGACTGCATAGCAACTAGGTCGGTTTTATTAAAGCTGTCATAGCTCATGTCTGCGATTTCTTCATCAGTCAACAAAACTAAATCAGTCATTTTTTAATTCCTTTGTATGAGGTCGCCAATCGACCTGATAAATACATTATACCTAAATTGATTTGTGAGTACAAAACAATATATGTAAACAAGTGTAATTATTATTGTGTGTCTTGAATGCTTCAGATTTGCGCTGTAGCGGGTTGTTTCTCTTTCCTGTGGTTTTGGTCACTCCCGATCTGAACCAAGCCCGCAGGCATTAAAAAAGCCCCTTGCGGGGCTTCTTTTAATTATGCGTATGATGAAACATAACTGCGCTTATAAACCTTTGTGCCTGTTGCTAGTGTTTCGTATTCGTGCGGTGTCGCTCTGATATAGCTTGTGATCATGATATAGCCGTCTAAAATTTTCTTTTTAATTGGTTCTCCAATAAATTCGTTTTGCTTTGGTGATACTTCACTTTGCATAAAAGCCGTATCATGTGAGCGTTTAGCAATTTCCCGAACTTCACAAAATGCGCCTTTCTTAGATACCACTTGATAAAATTCTACGTTGGTTTGTTCATAGCCCCAGCATGTAGATAAAATATCGCCTACCTGTAGTTCTTCACGGAATTTTTTTAAACGCTCTGCGGTTTTTTCTTTGTTCTGTAATTTTTGCTCATATCTTGCATTACATGATTGGATACTTTCCCCAACGGCTTGTTTTAAACGCTCAATTGTTCTGTAGTGAGTATTGATAAATGGTTTTTTTGCTTTTGCTCGATACGCCTTACATACAAGCATTTCAGTTGATACAAAAAAAACCGAACCGTCTTTAGCAGTTAAAACCAAACTGCCCTCATAGAACATTTGACCTTTTTCATTTTGAGTAAAATTTTTCATTTTCGAGTACCTTTTGTATGAGGTCGCCAATCGACCTGATAAATACATTATACCTAAATTGATTTGTGAGTACAAAACAATATATGTAAACAAGTGTAAAACTCTAGGCGGTATCAATAGAGCAAAGTGTCTACTTTGCGAACTGAAGAAATATAAAAATTCTTCCCTCCCTGATTACCGTTGCAAGGTTCAAGCGAAGCCGACAAAATCTGTGATTTTGTCGAGCTGACCGCAGAACCGCAACTACTCCCCTTTGCCCCTAAGCGGGACTTACAAAGCAATCCCGCAGGGTTGCGACTAGGGCAGGGGGTTAATAATCCCAACGGCTTGCAACTGATCTAAAGTAAATTGATTTTTCATAGCCTAGTTTTCTTTCTACTGAAAACTTCCAACGGTTTACCGATGGCTTATCTATTCCTGAAAAATAAATAGGGTTAAAATTTGGTACTCGATAAACCTTTCTTTTTTTACAGCTCGGAATGCAATTTAAAATTTCATCTGCAATCATTTCATTATCACATTCAAAAATTGCATCACTGCCCGCTTTAATCACTTTGCTTTTTTCTAGTACCCCATACCAATTAAGGAGAATATAAAAGCGGTATATATGGGAAATATCAACGCTATATAGCCCTTTCATATCTTTGTATGATTGAGCTGTTTCAACTATAGGCAACTCTAACGAAAGTTGTTCTTTACTGGTCATAACTCAAAGCCTTTTTTATTAGATCGCCAATCGACCTGACAAATATATTATACCTATATTGATTTGTGAGTACAAAACAATATAGGTAAATTAATGTAATAGCGTTATGCGCCCTGATTGCTCTTATTTTTCGCTGTAGTGGGTTGTTTCCCTTTCCTGTGGTTTTGGTCACTCCCGATCTGAACCAAGCCCGCAGGCATTAAAAAAGCCCCTTGCGGGGCTTACTTATGTTTGCTTTAGATAGGTAAAGTAAAAGTCTAAAATTTGTTTAAATAGATTAATTGCTTCGTGATGTGCTTCAGCAATATTGGAATGTTCATGGGTGAAATAAAACTCATGTGGTGCTTTATCTATGTAGATAGTAATAATGTTTGCATCTTGCATTTGACAGTTTCCAAAGGACACGCAAAATGTACCTTTTGGACTTTCAAGATAGGCTCTTGAGTAGTAATCGAAGTTTGCTTTTTCAAAAGCATTTAGTAGTTCAATAACTATTTTTTTAGTATCCAACTTTGTGAAAATATTGTTCATAATTAATCACCTATTATTTAAGTCGCCAATCGACTTAATAAATACATTATACATATAATGATTTGTGAGTACAAAACAATATATGTAAACTTTTGAAATTATTATTACTGCTATACTAATTAACATTAATACGCATAATATGATTTGTGAGTACAATACAACTTAGGTATAATATTAGCTCGAAAGTTTACGCACGTATTGGGAATGCTTCAGCATACCCAATGCTAAGTAAAGCTTTGAGCAATCAACCGACTGTAGGCAAGGGCTACCGTTCTCGCAGGCATAGAGGGCGATAGTAGAAACACTATATATAGTGGCTAGTAGGTATGAGATCCGCACTAGATATAGTGTTATAGAATTACTTAATTAAAAGCAGGGCAGGGCTTCATGGCGAACTTATCTAATGAATTTGCAATACCTTTAAAGGTCGTTACTGCACGTTGCCAACACTTGAAAGCAAGTTTTAAGGGTATCTTTAATAAGATTGAATCAAAGGCTATCAAGTATAAAAACGATGATAAAAAAATTAGTTCTTTGGTCACTTGGGATGATTGGATATATGCAGGCTTAGACTGCTATGCTCCAGACTGGCAGAAAGGTTTAAATGTTGGTGATGCAATTCCCGATCATCTAATCAATAATTTGCCTTGTCCTACTGGTGAACTGGTCACGCTCGGTTCTTGGATGCTGACAAAGAATATTTATAGATTTGAAAATGAGGTAGCAACTGAACTAACAAAAAGTAAATTTGAGGGCAATTTGCCAAACTTTTTGATCAATGTTCCTGAGCTGTGCATTTACGTTCAAACTGATAATTTTGATTTGCACTTTCAGCAATCTAAAATTTATGGAGTGATATTTACCTTAACTGAACTTTGCTATCAAAAAGTTTTAGTATCTACGATTTTTCTTGATACTGGTTTAACTCGAACAATCGTCTTATTAGTCAATGAAGAAAAAGCTATAGAAGATTGTTTATCAGATTTCATAGATGAATTTCATGATGACCGTTCAATATTAGATGAAAATGAAATAGATCAATACCAATCCCTACAAAAGCAACTTATCAATATTTTGCTTTGGTTCAGTTTATCTAAGCCTGATTATGTCCCATTGCTTCCTGACAACCATAAGGAAAGGGTAGGCGTTCAGACCGTAAAGCGTGTGCCTAGATTATTTGAAGCCCAAAAGTACAAGCCTTTTATTGCAGGCAAGGAAATGTCTAAGCAGATTAAAGCCGTAAATGATCAATTAACTGAATATTCTAAACAATCATCAAAAGTACACCGCAGACCACATTTAAGGCGGGCGCACTATCACTTGTATTGGTATGGGGCAAAAGGTAGTTATGAACGATACGATTTTAAATGGATACCTATAACTTTAGTTGGCGGTACTATAAAAAATATGGACTGACCTTTTTGACATTTCCCCCGCACTCATAACCCACTTAAATCATTCAATAAAGTAGATGCCTGGTCAAGACTGCATACTTGCAGTTTTGACCAAGCATCGGAATATGATTTTTCACAGTAAGAGTTTTGGCCAAGTATGGACCAAGCAATGAAATTGCAAGTCCATACGTGCTAAAACGGTTTTAATTAATAGGGTAGGGCGGTTTTAATGGCGGGAAAACATAGAAGATAGACTGGCATAAGTAATGCCCAAAAGTAGCAAAATTCCACGTATTCGCAAAATTAGAAAACAGAATACAAGCATACTTAACCAAAAAAACTTAGTCCCAGTTAAGCTAGGGAAAAAGAACATAATAATTGCAGGCATTAAAAAGCCAGTGATGATAAGTACCCTGATTATAATTTTCTGCATGTCAGTCCCTCCAAAGACAAATAAGCCCCACTTATTGGCGGGGCGGTATTTCTAGCAACTTAAAAATATTAGATAGATAGGGTCGCTTATTTTGGCTCTCCAATTCATTTATAGCGTACTCAATTGCAACCTGATCTACCTGTGTAATTAGGTAATCAAAGTTTTTTTGATCAATTTCATTATTTATGATCACCTTATTTTTTAGATCATTTAGGTTCATATCAAGCCCTTAATTTTCATCAAGCTTTAATAAGTTTTCATTGATAAGCCAAGCCGATAATGCCTGTCTAATTTGGTCACTTCGGTTGATACCATGAACAGCCTTAAAGCTGTTTATCTTCACATCATACAAGTGATTAATGGTGTAGATTAATTGCTTAGAATTACCCTTACTTAATTCTTCACTGTATGGCGCACTTGGATTGTTTAAATAGAAGTCCAAAGCCGATCTAGCAATATCTGCTAGTACGACTTTTCTTTTATCCGCTACTTTCTCGATCTTTTTGTATAGATCGGGATTGATCTTAATTTTTTGAATTTTGTCAAAGTTCAAAGAATTAACAATGTGAGCCTTTTCATTTGCAATATGGGCATTGCTACTGGTCACAGTAGCATTGCCTTTAGGTGCTTTCATTCAGTCATTCCCTCACGTTGTAAAATTTCATCAATTAAAGCATCGACTTCGGCAATTGCTTTCTTATCCTGTTTCCCATGATCATCTTTATATTCATAGATAGACAAGCCCTCGCCCAATGAACGTGAAAAAGCAGTTCGTAACGCAATCTTAGTGTCCAAAATTGGTAAAGGGTAACTTTCAGCTAACCACTCTTTAACCTCATTAAAGACCTTAGTTTGTGGGTTTACGCCACTCAATAAAAAGTAAGCTGAAAAATCACGATAGCCCTTAATTTCATTGATTGATTTTAAGGTTTCTTTAGTAGCCCAAGCATCCAATGGACTTGTCGTATTTGGAACGATCGCAACGTCACAAGCTACAATAGCAAGGCGTGTTAATTCTGACTGTCTGCCTGCGCTGTCAGTGATTACAAAGTCATATTTTGATTTAATTTTAGCAATCTCTTTGGCTAAGTTGGTTTTTGGTACACCAATAACAGTAAAGCCTAAATCAATATCTGCTTCTTCACGTACAGTAGCCCAGTCAAGTGAACTAGCTTGCGGGTCACCATCAACTAACAGTACGTCATACCCACGTAGAGATAAGCCCATAGCTAAATTAATTGAAGTCGTTGTTTTAGATACACCGCCTTTCTGATTAACCAATGCTATTACTTTAGATAATTTTTCAGTGTTATTGCTCATGTTCTTTTCCTTTAAATTAAGTATTGTCTGTTGTTTTTACTGATCGTCTGCTTTCAGGAAGAATGCCTTTATCGACCATTGAATTAATTAAAAAATCTGTTTGGCTTAAATTGTTATCTTTGCAGAATTTAATAAGTTTCAACTTATCTTCATGGTTCATACGTGTTTGAAATCTATCTTCTTTGACAACTTCTTTAACACTGTTTTGATTACCAATCATTGTTGATCTTGTCTTACCTTTAGTAGATTTAATCATAGGTATATTCCCTAACTATTTATACATATATTAATTTGTACTCACAAAACAATCAAGGGGTATTTTAGATACTTTTGTAATTGTTCTCTATTGTTCTAATAGTTTGTTATTTAAAGTCTTTATAAGTAAAACTATATATAAGCAATACTTATATATGTACTGGGAATAAGCGCTATTACAATAAGGCGCTTATCTGCTTCAACCTCACAACCTTAGTCGTTTTCGCTTCGCTTCAACCGCCTTGCGGTTGGTGAGATTGAGCAGATTTCGGCAATATTCACCCTAGATAGCCTAAGCAAAAAAAATTGCTTAAAATGGCTATCTTGAATATTGCCGTTGTAGCATTGCTGTCGGAGCCGACATCGCTTTCAATCGACACTGTATGCCAATGTAAGGGCATAACAGCAAGTGAGTATTTAGAGCCTTACAGCTCCCCTGCACACGCATTAGCTCACTCACTAGGTCGGCAATCTCAAGGAGGGTTTCCCCAACGTCTTATTTATGCCAGTTCCTAGCGTATTCCCTGCGTCCCCGCCTATTGTGCGTTCATCAGCAAGCGGGCGTTTTACACTGGCTAGGTGCTTAACTCTTGCGTTGGTGATACTGCCGTCACTTGTATCCTCCTGCTACACCAACCGTCTTTAAAACTCTATGCCATTGTTGACCCATTTAAGGCAATGCACTTACAAACATAAAGTTTTATAAAACACAGGAGTAGACGAAGCTCGGCAAATAAACAATGCGCTTATTTGATACACGAATAGACACTAAATTAACGAAGTTTTTTCATTGTATGACTTGCAAAATCTAATATAAATGCAATAATAGAGTTCAGGTACAAGCCTTTCAGGTGAAATCATAACGGTCGCCAAACCTTATGATCTTCGTTAGATGATGTTTACCGCATCAAATAACTGTGTACCGAAGAATATAGAACATAGCCCCGATAGTTGCAAGACTATCGGGGCTTTTTCTTTGTGCGCTATTTCACAATTTCCCTATAACAATCAAAAACTTTTTTTTGCTATTTATTGAAATATCATAGAGTTATAACTCTAAATCACCCTAAATAAAGGGTATCACCACACGCTTAATTATTATTCATAAAATCAAAATAAATTAACTATCGCCCTCTGTGCCTGCGGGAACGGTAGCCCTTACCTACAGTCGGTTGATTGCTCAAAGCTTTACTTAGCATTGGGTATGCTGAAGCATTCCCAATACGTGCATAAACTTTCGAGCCTTTATACTCAATAGTAAAAAATTACAATTAAGTGATTGAATATGAATACTTAATAATAAGAGTGTTATCTTTTTGTTTACCATTTAAAACAGTTGAAATGGTTAGATTTTAGTAAACTTGTTCTATTTTTAAACTTATAGAGTTATACTGTTATAACTCTATAACCGATAAGGCTAGAACTATGAAAAAAATCTTCGTCACAATGGGCATTTTGAGCCTAACAGCACTTACAGCCTGTGCCACAAATACATCATCACAAAAGGGATTAAAAAAATCACCATGCGCTTGCGTATATCAACCAATCCCAAGCGCTGAAAATCAAATCTCTGACCCATTCGCTCAAGTAACTAAAACGGTAAAAACTGGGGGTAATGTCGTATGAAAAAACTATTACTTCCGATCGCTACGGCTTTAGTTTTGACGGCTTGTTCTGACGAGCCTAAAGCGCCTGAAGTGAAAGGGGATGACTATGTAGGCGTTTGGATGAACCCAATAGGGCAACAATCGCAATCAGCAAATGACGTAATTATCAATGATCGAATCATTATTGATAAAAGCACAACTAAAGACGTTTACACCGTCACTATTTTAGCTAAAGGCGTTTTTACAGACATGAAGTTTAAACCTGATAACGGTTTGCTTTGTGCGCCTAACGATGCTTGTTTTCAGCTTGTAGATGGAAAGCTAAAGCTTGGTAGTGAAAGCGGTGTTCTAACTTATGAGAGAGAACAGCAAAATGGAAATCAATAAAATTAAACTCGGTCTAGCTTCTGCGGTTGTCGCTTTAGGTCTAACTGGCTGTTTCACTTCTAAGCCTGACATTTCAGGCGTATGGGTTCCCGAACACACTCCAAAATCTGAATTTTTTTATTCGTACTATGTGATTTCTGAAGCTGATAAACAGGGCAATTTCCCAGTAAAGAAAGTCAATTATCAAATCCAAAACATGAACCAATATAACCCTGCAAAGTTGCCTAAATTTACTGGTGAATCAAGCGGGGTCTTAACATTCGTTAAAGACGATACATATTGCTATGAAGGCTCTTTGGCTAGTGATTGTTTTGTCTATTCAGACGGAAAATTAAGAAAATCAGATACACAAAACTTTTTCTTAAAGACTTCAAAAAACCCGCCCGAAATTCCAGTAATTCGCTGAGGTCACTATGAAAAAGATTATCTATGCTTTCTTGCTTCTGTTTAGTTTTTTTAGCTTTAGCTCGGCTTATGCGGTCGATAACTTTACCAATCCACAAGATTTAGGCAATGGCAGTACACCTACTGGGACGACTGGCGGTTCTAACGGTGCGTATAACTCTAATCAAATATCGCAGAATGTATCTGAAGTTACCAAAAATGGTATGTCTGAATTAGACAAGGTTGTTGATAGTCTGATTACTGGTGTTGATAAAAACATTAAAGACAATTTGCAAGGTTACTATCAGAAAGTCACAGCTCCAATCATTCCAGTTTTTGCAGGCTTTATCATTATTTGGATTTCGTTCCAAGCTATTAAAATGATGTTAGGCATGGCTGTAGAAATTCAGGGTGTGATAGCCACTTTCGTTATTATGCTGTTGATTTGGTCAATCGTATTTTCATGGGATGCTTTCTTTCCATACGTTGCTGAAGTATTCCTCGATGATGTACCGAACCTGATTACTGAAATGACAGGTACAGATTCAAAAACAACATTGCAGTCTTTTGTATCTATTATCTTTGAATCTATCGCATTAGCTTTTAATAACATTGATACAGGTATTACCAATGTCGTTTCGGGCTTCTTCTTTGTCCTGATCTATAGCTTGATTTTTGGTTTAGCCTGCATTGTCTGCGGTTTATTCTTCTTAATTTGGATTATCTGTAAAGTCATTATTGGCATTCTAATCGCAGTTGCACCGATTTTTCTTGCATGTGCAATGTTCCCTGCAACTCGCAGATATGCCACAAACTGGCTACAAGCAATTTTAACCCCTCTTGTTGTTCTTCTTTTGCTGATTGTGAGCTGTGACTTAGTGCTTACTTCAGTTGTCGCAGGCATTCAAAACCTTAATGAAAACGGCAGTACGTTTACTGGGGCTTTCATCATGGTAATTGTTTTGATCGTTGTTATTGGGCTGTTTTGGCTTGTTCCAAAAATTGCAATTTCTTTGGTCGGCAGTGGCTTTGAAGCTTCAACCAGTGCGACTTCAAGTATCACCAGTTCAGGCACCAATATGGTTAAAAGTTTTGGTCGTGGAGGTAAACGCTAATGACACCACAAGAAAAAGCGCAGTTAGACGCTCAAATTAAAGAGATTCAAGACAATACTAAAAAGTCTGAAAATCGTAACGGTAAAATCACTATTTGGGTTCTTGGTTTGGCGACCGTTCTAGGTATAGGTAATGTTGCTCAAGGTATCGCAATTAAAGGATTAACACCTTTAAAACAACCAGTTCCTATGATTGCTGTAATTGATTCTGAAACTGGAATTATGACCAGTGTAGAAAAGTTTGATTCAACTACTGACCCTAAACTTATTGAAAAATTAGTGACCTCCTACTTTTGGGACACTATCAGCAATCGCTATGGCTATTACGGCAAAGTTGGTAAAGACCAACTTTCTGCACAGTACAGCAAAGCTTCTATTTTCTTAGATAGCCAAGATCGTACCGACTTTGAAAATGAAGTTAGCGGAATGAATCAAAACTCACCTTACAACCAACTAGGTGAAACTGGCTCAATCACTCCTAAAGTTATTGCTGTCAACTTTCTTGGCAACAATAAAGTTCAAGCCAACTTTAAAACAACCGTTATTAAAGGTGCTGAAATTCGCCAGTACAGCTACACAGTGACGGCTGACTATATCACTGACAACTTTGACGATCTCAACGTAAAAGATCGTTGGATTAACCCATTTGGCGTGAAGTTTAAGAACTGGAACTTAACGCAAAACTCATCAAATGATGCGTTAGTTACTCAAAACCCAGTTACTCAACCATTGCCTAAACCTGAAGCAAGCACTGCTTCTGAGCCTGTGGCACAGACTTCTAATAATTAATAAGGTAATCGGATATGAAAAAGACCCTTATAAGCATTTTACTTACAGCAACGTGCATTGCTTCAGCGCCAACTTTTGCTCGTCAAATTCCTGTTGGTTTGAAAACGGATAACCGCATTAAAGTTGTTCCGTATTCTGAAAGCCACGTTGTTGAACTATCAACGACTTTTGGTATTTCAACTACTGTCGAGTTTGGAAATGAAACTATCCAAACTGTTGCTTCAGGTGACACGATTGGATGGCAAATAATCCCACAAGGTAATCGTCTATTCATCAAGCCTGCGGAAAAACCACAAGCAGGCATGAACCGTACAAACTTAACCGTAATCACTGATAAGCGAAATTATTACTTCAATCTATTCAATAGTTCACAACCAGTTTATGTACTGCGCTTTAACTATGCAGATGCCAATAGAACTAATCGTTTATTGGCACAACAAAATGCACCTCGTCCCGCTTTAGGTGAACTGCCTATGACAAGCCAAAAATGGGGAATGGATGCCACTAAAAGCAAATCTATTAAAGTTCTTGGCGTAAGTGATGATGACCAATTCACATTTATTCGTATTGCGAAAAATTCACCTCGTCCCGCAGTTTATGCGGTTAATGGTGAGGGATACGAAGAACTTACCAACTCAAGACAAGAGGGGGATGTAATCGTGATTGAGAAAGTAAACGATGCTTTCACTCTGCGACTTGGCAAAGAATACGTTTGTATTCTCCGTAAACCTGAAGTGATTGGAGGAAAATAAAATGACAAATGAAAATAAAAATTTGGGTAACGATGACTTTAAAACCCAAGATAACTTCAGCACTGAAAATCATGTTTTCCATGATGAAAAAAAAGAACATGGTAAAGATGATTTTGAACGTCAAGATGCTTTTGAGAATAAGCCTAAAACGTCTGTTAAAAATATAGACATAGGCAAATTGGTTAAGTTCGGTGGCTTACTAGCCCTCATTATTGGCTTGGTAATTTTTGGCGTTTATCTGAAATTGCAAAAGAACAAAGAAAGCCGTGTAGAAAGCGGTGTAGAAAGTGCTGTTGCTAAACCAGTAACAGGGATGGACGGCAGTAATTTTAATGGCATGGATAGATTCGGATTCGGAAATCCGCAACCAATCCCAACTGCGACTACCCCTGACCCTGTAAACCCTACTGAAAAAAGCCCTGAACAGCTCGAAATGGAGCGTCAATTAGCTGAACAGCAACAACAACTAGCAATGCAACAAGAGCAGGCTAGACAAGATGCTATGGCTAAAGAACAAGCCCTTTTAAACGCCCGCTACAAGTCTGGAATCATGGTTAATGAGAATGGCGGTAAAGGTGGCGGTGTTAGCCCTAATGGTGATGCTAGTGCAATGGCAGGCATACCGCCTGAACTTGCACCGTTATTTATGGGTATGCAAGCTTCACAACAATCTAATGCCAATGGCAACCAAGCGGGTGCAAGCAATGTAAATCCACGCATTGCAAATAGCACTGCGGGTTCTATGGGTGGTCGTTTTGATTCAAGCACTTCTAATCAAAAAGCGCCTATTGCTCATGCAAGTTATAACGCTGATCGTAGAATGCTTATACAACAAGGCAAGATCGTAGATGCAGTTTTAGAAACTGCTGTTAAAAGCGATTTACCAAGCAACATTATTGCTCGTGTAACTAATGATGTTTATAGCGAACAAGGACGTAATCGTTTACTGCCTGCGGGTACTCGTTTATTCGGTCAATACTCATCAATTGTTAATGACGGACAAGCAGAAATCGGGGCGGTTTGGAATCGTGCAATCACACCTAATGGCGTAGAAATTATGCTCGATAGCCCAAGCACTAACAGTCTTGGTATCGCAGGCTTAGGCGGTAAAGTGAACAACCATTATGGGCGCATATTCGGAACAGCTACTTTACTTAGCATTATTGGTGCGGGTGTAAGTAATGCAGGTGTTAGCAGTAGCGACCAAAACAATGCTTCACAGACTTATCGTACTGAAGTTGCAAACTCATTCGGCAATCAAGCTGACCGTGTTCTACAACGTAACTTGTCAATTCCTCCGACTATTACAGTCGCTCACGGCACACGCATTAAAGTTCTAGTTGCTAAAGACTTGGACTTTTCAACTATTTTAAACCAATAAGAAAGGCGCTTAATTATGTCAATCCTTGTACTTGAAGATTTGAAAAAAGCTTTTGGTGATGATCTTGATAATGATCAAATTACTGAAATTTCAGTTAATAAGCCTTTGGAATATTTCATTGCTATGAAAGGTACAAGGGACATGATTAAAAAAGAGAATCCTAACCTTACCTATGCGCTTTTGAAGCGATTAGCCGAAGGCATTGCAACTGAAACCAATCAAACAATTTCAGAAGCACAGCCTTTGCTTTCTGCTCAAATTGCATCACCGCAACATGAGGGTTTATTTTTCCGTATTCAATTTGTCCGTGACCCTGCCGTAACTGGCGGGTCGATCGGCTTATCTATTCGTAAACCAAGTATTTTAAGTCTGCCATTTTCAGCTTATGAGGAAGTTTTAAATTCTGTTGAACCATTTGCAAAAATCACTGCAAAAGATCAAGAGCTATTCGATTTATACGAAGCCCGAAACTTTCATGAGTTCATTCGTAAAGCGGTGGGTTATGAAAAAAATATCATTATTTCTGCGGGTACAGGTTCAGGAAAAACAACTTTTTTTAACTCCATTATTCATGACTGCATACCACTGGGCGAACGACTAATCACTATTGAAGATGCTAAGGAGTTACGCCCTCCGCATGAAAATACGTTGCAACTTTATTATTCAAGAGGTGGACAGGGTAAAGCTAAAGTCGATGCACAGTCATTAATGGAAGCTTGCCTGCGTTTGTATCCAAAACGCATTTTACTGGGTGAGATTCGAGGTGCTGAAGCATTCACTTATTTAAACCTAATTTCTTCAGGGCATGGCGGTTCAATTGCGACATTACATGCCAATGACCCACTTAATGCTATTGAGCGTTTAACGCTTATGGTTCTTATGGCAGGCACTACATTAACCAGTGACCAAGTTAAATCTTTTGTTAAACAAAGTGTAGACATTATTGTTCAACTTGGAAGAACAGAAACAGGCGGTTATGGCTGTTCAGCTATTTATTTTAAAGCTTATGAGGATTTCAAAAATGAAAAAACACATTTTTCTAGCGTTGCTTAGTTTAGCTAGTGTTGCCTGCTCATCTAAGGGCTTGGACGGACAATACAATCGTATTGATCAAACAGCATTTGAGAAAGAACAAGGCATGAGTAGCGGGCTTATCGTTGCCAATAAAGGTACTCAAGTTACCTTAAAAAACTCATGGGGTGATGTTGCATTATCGGCTGTAGAGAAAGATAAAAAAATGGTTGTTCAATATAACAATCAAGACGCTTTCTTAATGGAACAAAAGGGCGGTGTTATTACTCTGACCGATGTTGATAACCCAAGCCAAGCATACAAATTTAAAAAGGACTAAGCCATGAAAAAAACAACTATTGCTCTTTGCGCCTTAATTAGTTTGTCTGCTGAAGCACAGTTACCGCAGACATTTACCCAAGTTCTTCAGTCATTTGCTCAAAGCAATAAATTAACTTATGTGCCTGAAGCTCCCAATCAAGGGAACTATGTCACTTATAAATTTTCAAGTGATGCCAGTTGCCAAAACGAAGCATGTGCCGATCTTAAAGTTTATTACAGCATTGACCCTGCTTGTGTACCGCAAGAAGTGGGGTTATTTGGTGAATTGCCAGTAAGCATCCCTAACGCAAAAGCATTGTTTGTATCTCCGACCATTTCTGACAATACAAGCCAAGCTCACGACTTCATGCGAGTTCAAGCAAATGGCGGGTGCTATGAGTTATCAATGGGTGAACAAGGCTCACACTATAAAACCTTAGTTGATCTAGCTAACCGTTTGGCTGTGGCTAAGTGATGAAATAGCAACGGGCCAAGTTTAAACAGGTAACGTAGTTCCTGGTTAAACTGTCCTCGTTGCGGTAGAGGAATAATGAAAATGAAATTAAAAAAACTATCGCTACTGGTACTGGTAGGTTTAAGCGGGGCAACTATTGCTTCAAATTTACCTTACAACGATATTGTGACTTCAGCTTCAGCTAAATATGGATATGACCCGCTTTTAATTCATGCAGTAATTCAAAAAGAATCTTCGCATAACAATACTGCTAAGTCAGGCGTAGGCGCTCAAGGTTTAATGCAACTTATGCCCGCAACGGCTCGTTCTTTGGGCGTTACCAATCCCAATGACCCCACACAAAATGTTAATGCGGGTACTCGTTACCTGAAGCAATTAAATCAGCAATTCGGCAACATGCCCCATGCACTCTATGCCTATAACTGGGGTATGGGTAATTTACGTTCGTATCTGAAAGGTAATAAAAAAGTTATGCCTAAAGAAACGCAAGACTATGTGCCTAAGATCGCCCAGTTTTATAGAAATTATGGCGGTACTGGTTCATATTTTGGTGGCAACGTAATTAAAGGCGGGACTACTTCAGGTGGCAAGCCTGCAACGACTGGCATAGAAAACAGTAATCAGAAGAAGATACAAGCCAAGCTAGAAACACAAAGCGCATGTAAGCCTGTAAAGCTACCTGAAGCAGAACAAGTTGATATTGATTCACCTATCAACCTACCGCCTGTTCCCCCTGTAACTGGTGGCGTAGGTAAAACAGTTTTTGACCCGACAAAAAATGCCGATGCAGTTCTACAAGTTCAAGAATTAATGAAGCAGATTCAAGTCTTGAAAGGGCAATATGACAGTGTGACTAAAGGGCTTGCAGGGCTAGGACTTCTTACCAATGTGATGCAAATTGCAGGCTTTGAATTGCCTAATGGCTTTGATGCTCAACCGACTAATATTTTCAATACACCTAAAGAGCAAAACGCCTACAACGAATTGCAACGTCAAATTGCGACCAATACTGGTGTATATGCAAGCAAGGAATTGGCACAGATTCAAAACATAACTGCAAGCCGTGTAAACACAGCTTATGTAGACGCTGAAGTAGCTTGGACACAAGTAAATTGTAATATGCAAAACCTAAAGTCGTTGGCTCAAGTAAGTACCAATACGTTAAAGCAATCAAAAGACTTGGCGAATGCCCTTGCTATTGAAAACAGTATGTTGGTAGCCAATCAAGCGAAGCTTAAAGCTAACATGCTCATGATGCAGTCAAGCATGGATTCTTATAAGGTCGCTTCCCATCAAGCCGTTCAAAAATTCTTGGGGACAGTAAAATGAATGATCAATCGCAAAAAATCTTCGGTCACGCTGTTTTAGCTGTTGTAATCACTGTGATTACAACATGGGCTATTTTTTTACCGAAGTTTTTTATTATCCCAAAAGATCATAAAGTCCAAGCTATTCTTTATGCAATTCCATTGACGTTTAAAACGCCTTTATACGTTTTAATATTGCTGTTGGCTTTGGTTATTAGTAGTGCTTTGGCTTGGTTTTATTTTCAAAACAATAAAACACCTTTTGGGGGCGAAAGATACGTTCGTGTTCTTCGGGGCTTGCAATTAGTAAGCCCATTCAAATTAAGAAGAATGACCAAAGAAAAAGATTACCAAATCCGTTTTTGCGGTATGCCTGTTCCTAAAGATTTAAAATATAAACACTTCCTTTTAACTGGTGGTACTGGTCAAGGTAAGTCAGTTTCAATCAGTGATTTTTTAGATTCTTGTGTTGCTGATTCTCGCAGTAAAACCCGCTTAATTGTGGTTGACCCTAACGGAACTTACGCAAGTTTATTTGCTAAGAAAGGTGATGTTATTTTCAACCCTTTCGATGCTCGATCAGTCCATTGGTCAGTGATTAATGAAGTACAAAATTCTTATGACATTGAAACATATTCAATGACAATCATTCCTAAATCTTCAGACGCAAATCACGAAAATTTTAATACGATGGCTCGTACTATTGTTAAGTCTGCCATGACCAAAGTTTTAGAAATGGATGAACTTACTAGAGAACAGCAGACACAACAATTTTTAGAAATTTTATTAATTTCAAGTGACGATAAACTCAAAGAGTTTTTAGTAGGTACTCAAGCTTACAGCTTACTTGGCAACTCTGAATTAGTCGGTACTTTACGCAGTATTGTTACTACATATTTAAGCCCTCACACTCATTCTAAAATTGGTGATTTTTCGTTTAGGGATTATTTAAAGCATGGTACTGGCAATATTTTTATTACTTGGCGTGAAGATCAATTAACTGCATTGCAACCATTAGTTAGCTGTGCGACTGACGTTATTTGTAGTTCTTTATTATCTGACTTTGATAACTATTCTGATTTTATATTCTGCCTAGATGAACTCGGCTCTTTGAACCGTTTATCGTATCTCGAAGCAGTATTAACTAAAGGACGTAAACATAGACTTATTGCTTTAGCAGGCATTCAAAGTCTGGCTCAATTAATCACGATCTATGGAGAAAAATTCTCTATTACGCTACGTGGTTGTTTTTCTTCTTTTGGTGTCTGTGCTGTCAACTCTCAAGACACTTATACACCCCAAGAATATGAAAAAGCTTTCGGTGCAATTGAAGTATTAAGGAAAATGAAATCTGCAAATAAAGATTCAAGACCTGAACTTGTAAAAGAAAAAGAAAATGTAGTTAAAGCTGAAGAAATAAGCAGTCTTAAACCTCTGCACTTTTATATGAAGTTTTCAGGACATTACCCGCCAACTTTAGTAACGATGAAATACCGCACCTATGCTAAAGTTTCGGATTCTTTTTTGGCTGTATAGAAATTTTAGGGACAAGTTATGAAACGTGAACAACTTTATGTAAGTGATGAATTTTTCGCAGAAATGGACGAACACTTTTTGAGATATAAGCGTGGTGAATTAAAAGTTCCTGAAGAATTTAAGAACCGCAGACTTACCAAAAACTTAATTTATCTTATCGCTTTAGACCAGTTCTTTAAAGAGAAACATAAATTTTCAAATAGACCATTTATTGATTAAGCTAGTAGAGTTATACTGTTATAACTCTATAAGGAATAATGACAATGTTTAAAAAACTTATAATCGGTTTAGCTTGCAGTACGCCACTGTTTGTATATGCGTCACCTTATGATGATCTTATTCACAAACATTCTGTAGCCAATGGTTTAGACCCTAATTTAGTAACGGCAATTATGGCAAGAGAAAGCGCCTTTAAGCCAAATGCTCGATCACATAAAGATGCTAGGGGTTTGATGCAAGTCATTCCCTCTACAGCTCGTTTAATGGGTGTAGACCCTAGCCGATTATATGAACCTGAACAGTCTATTATTGCGGGTACTCGTTATCTCGCTTTCCTGAATAAAAGATTTAATGGTGATCTTACAAAAATGATTGCTGGATACAATGCAGGGCATGGGGCAGTTGAAAAGTTTGGAGGTATTCCCCCTTACCGTGAAACACAAAACTATGTACGCCTTGTATCCAGTAAATACCAAACACTAAATGGGGGTGGTTCATTTAAAACTTACACTGCAAATAATAACCCTACTGAAGCCAGTCGAAAAAGTGACATTCTAGTTCTCGCTTCATGGCAACAAAATCAGTACCCGCAATACTCCGCAAGTCAAAATCAAAGTACAGAAAACAATAGCTATTCAGCACAATCTGAACCTGTGCGCCTGCGTGTAAATAATCAACCAAGCAATCAACCAAACGTGCAACAAGCATCGTTTGTTCAAACTCTTAACAAAGGGCAATACGTCCAAGTATTTTAAGGAATAGATCATGAATCTTTTAAATAAACTCAATCCTAAGCAATACGCAATTGTCTTATTTGCTGTTTTTTATGCTCAATTGGCAAATGCTGCGTTTGGTCAAAAATTTGCTCAAAAGCTTAACCAATTTAATGATGAATTAGTCATTATCGCAGCAGTCGCTTTCGTGACTGGTGTTATTTGTTTGGCAATCACAATGCTTGGCGGTGGTAGTGAGAAAGTTAAGCGTTGGGGTATCGGCTTAATCGTTGCAGGTATCCTTGTTTTCGTTGCCCCTGATCTTGGTAATTTCTTCTTTAACTAAATAGGTGAGCCATGAGCAAAACCACTGAAAAAAACGAAGAAAAAGACTTGCTGTTTGCGGGTCTTGCCCGAACTGCAAGGGTGGCAAATATACCTGTAGATATTTTCACTTACTTTTTCCTAATTTGTGGTTTTGCTACGTGCTTTTTAGCACTAATTGGCAACCTAAAATTAGGATTAATAATATCGGGAATAATCTATTTATTGTTGGTTGTAGTGACCTACCAAGAAGATAGAGGGATTCAATATTTATGGTTTTCGATCAAACGTAGACTTCAGCGAACTAAAGTTTTTGGTGGCTATAGTTTTGATTCTCACGCAAAAGCTGACGATAAAAATATTGAATATAGTCAAAAGAAATTAGCGGGTGCTGAACAAATGGAAATCAATAATTTACCTTATCTAAGCCCAATCAATGAACATGATATTAAGCTAGTTAATGGTGATATTTTTACGGTTTTAAAAATTACTGGCTTTCCGTATGAAACTAAAAGCTATGCTCAATTAAAGACTTTAAAAAAATATCGTGCAGATATGTTTAAACAACTTGGCTCTCGTTTTGTTGTTAGCGTTTATTATGATCGTCACGAAGTTAAAACCGAAATACCGCCTGCAAATGGCAATGAATTTTCAGATAGTTTTAACCAAAAATATTATGAAAAACTATCTAATGAACGCATGTTTCAAAATGATATTTATGTGTCGTTGCTTGTCCGAAAATCTAACCCAAGTGACCCGCCTTTAACTCGTCTTAAAAATCTGTTTTTCAGAAGTGATAATGAAGAACAAATGATTGCCGAATTAAATAATGCAGTAAGTATGTTTAAAGAGTATCTGCAAGATGCGAACCCAAGACAGCTAGGCACTTATTCAAAAGATAGCGTTTTGTATTCTGAAACAGTGAATTTTCTCGGTTATTTATTAAACTTAGAAAAAGCAGAAATTCCACTTCATCCAACTGAAATCAGAAACTACTTAGGCTATACACGTAGAGTTTTTGCGCCTGATGGAACTATTAAATTCTATCACCCAAGCGGTGAATTAACGGCAGGGGCAATCTATAGTTTGCCTACTCCTAGCTATCCAGAGGGTAGCGATCACACCATGTTAGATGAATTTCTAAAAGTTGATCATCCTTTAATTATTTCTCAAACTTTCATGATGATGGACAGACGTAAATCTATCAGCATGAGTACAACTCGTCAGAACCAATTAAAAAATGCTCAAGACAAGTCAGAATCTCAAATTGAAGCGATTAATGTTGCCATTGATGACTTAGCTTCAGGGCGTATCTTAAACGGCATTTATTCATTAAATGTTTTAGTTACCTCTAAGACCCCATCTGAATTTAAAGAAGCAATGCAGAAAACTAGCGGGGCATTTCAGCGCAATCACATGATACCTAAAAAAGAAGATTTAATTTCTGAACCTACTTTTTACTCTATGTTGATTGGCAACTATCACTTACTCCAAAGACCCGCAACTATTAACACGACTAACTTTGCGGGCTTTGCCAGTATGCACAATAGTTCTACTGGCAAAAAAGATGGCAACCATTGGGGTGAGAATGTCATTCAGCTTAAAACGACAAGTAATACGCCTTACTACTTCAATTTCCATGAACATGATGTAGGTCATACTCGTATCACGACTGGTACTGGTGGCGGTAAGACTACTGTAATTAATACGCTTTTGACTGCTTCAGATAAGTTTAAGCCTTATATTTTTCATTTTGATTTTGAATATTCAGCTTCAGTTTGGATTAAAAGCATGGGCGGGCGACATACTGTTTTAAGTGAAATGGTTAAAACTGGTTGGAATCCATTGCAGTTAGATGACACGGAACAAAACCGTTTGTTTCTAAGAAATCTATTTTCTTTTATGGCTCAAGACTACAACGATAATGGTAATCCAAAGCCTTTAAGCACTGCTGAAGAAAACAAGATCAAAGACGTTGTAGATGCTGTTTATAGCTATGAAAAGCACCTTAGACGGCTTAGAAACTTTATTGGCTTGTTTGGTATGGCTGAAGATAACAACATGGCTGAACGCATGTCAAAATGGGTTAATGATGGGGTTTATGCCAATATTTTTGACAATGAAAGTGACAATTTCTCAATTGATGGCGCTCGAATTTTCGGCTATGAAATGAAAAATGTCATTGATAATGATGTGGTGTTAGGCGCTATGTCTATGTATATCTTCCATCAAATTGATATATCCATGTCTGAGGGCAAGCCCTTTATTGTTGTTGTCGAAGAAGGTCAAAGATATATCAGCAATCCGATTAACTTAGCATGGCTTAAAATCATGCTAACCACGTACCGTAGACGTAACGGTATGATGATCTTTGTTACGCCAACGCCTGAAGTCATTACAAGAGATGACGATCTGATCGGGCAGTTTAAAACATCAATTCTATTGCCGAATGATAAAGCGAATGTCGCTACATATATGGGTAATGAGAAAAATAATGGCTTAGGCTGTACTCAAGCAGAATTTGATTGGGTTGTGAATACACCGCCTTATTTACGCCAATTTATGATTAAAAACTCGCATGATTCAGTTATTAGCAAATTAGATTTAAGCAATATGTCTGAAATTATCCCAATACTTTCAGGCAATGAGTTAAGACACAATATTCTTGAGGAAATATTGAGTAAAGATGAAAACTTGACCTACTCCCAGTGGGTACACGAATTTAACGAAAGGGTGAAATCATGAAAATGAATAAAATAAAAATGTCGGCTGTAGCTTTTGCTTTAGCCTTTACTGCCAACACAGCAAACGCTTGGGACGTTGTATTCGACCCGACAGCCGTTGCAAATATGGTCAAGCAATTGGTTCAAATGCAACAGCAATACGAGATCATGAAGAAACAATATGAAAGTACGACTGGTAATACTGGTATCGGAACTTCAGGCGTTAAGAATGTGCAAGACGTTGTTTCAGGCTCTTGGCAAGACGTAGTAGCCAATCAAAAGACTGGCTCATTTGGTAATGCTCAAAAGGCTTATGACAAAGTGCTTACTACCATTGGTTCAGATGGTATGAATCAATTGCTAGGCAATGATCAATACAAGCGAAATTACAACACGGTTAAGACTGGCTTTGCTTTCAGTGATGCTTCCTATAATGCTTTAAATGAGCATGTAGCAAACTTAACCACACTGAAGAACAAAATTAACTCGACCCGCAATATTAAAGAAGCCCAAGACTTAGCAAATGCCATTGCTATTGAACAAGGTTATATCAACTCGATTGGTGCTAAATTGTCGGCTGTTCAAACTAACCTTGCATCTAACAATGCTTCAAGCGGTGTGACCAGTACGCAAAGCTTTAAATCGTGGTTTGGTAACTAATTTCATCACAAGCTAACAATTCAGGTTGTTAGCTTTTTTTTGTCTAAATTTTAGGATTATCTATGAAAAAAATCATAATCCCTGTATTAGCCTTAATCGCTTTCAATACATACGCTGAAACAGCACAGAATGGCACAGAAACGCCAGTTGCTATAGAGGCTAGTCATACATCACTGACCACTAAAAAAGGCGAAATAGAGGTTAAAAAAGACGGAAAAACTGTATCTGTTTCTAAAGTACCTGAAAGCCCTTTAATTAATACAGTCACAACTACACAAACAACTTCAAAAGCGCCTGAAGCTAAAAAAGTAGTAAAAGAGATCCAATCTGAATCAGTCAAAGAACCTGTAGTGATTTATCAAGCCAGTGAAATTATGCCTGAGCTTAGTCAAGCCGATCTTGACTATATCAAGGCTGTAAATTCAAACGATAAAATCAACTCAATTGAAAGCAAGATCGTTAATAACGAAGCGATTAGCAAAGAAGAATTGAAGATTTTACGCCAAAAGAATCCAAACTACTGATTGACCTTTTTGACAATTTCCTCGCACTCATAACCCACTTAAATCATTCAATAAAGTAGATGCCTGGTTAAGACTGCATACTTGCAGTTTTGACCAAGCATCGGGATATGATTTTTCACAGTAAGAGTTTTAGCACGTATGGACCAAGCAATGAAGTTGCAAGTCCATACGTGCTAAAACGGTTTTATGGTGAACCAAAATGAATAAGCTTTTTTGTATTACCCTTTTTTTGTTTTCAGCATACTGTCACGCTGATTATTACGGCAAAGTCACTTACGTTTTAGACGGTGATACTGTGAGTATCACAAAACCAAACAACACTAAATGGCGGGTTAGACTGTCATTCATAGATGCCCCTGAAGTTGCCAATAATGCTAAAAATTCGCCTACACAGCCTTATGGTCAACAATCGAAACAATATTTAATGTCTATGGTCTTAAACAAAACGGTACTCGTTAAAGAGCATGGAACTGATAACAATGGTAGGTTTCTTGGTGAGCTGTACTTGAATAAATTAAATGTGAATAAAGCAATGGTCGCCAGTGGCTACGCTTGGGCTTATCGCTACAATCTTCCTGATAGAACATACATAGATTTAGAGAATAATGCTCGATCAAAAAAAATCGGGTTATGGAAAAGTCCTAACCCGATTAACCCCTATGACTGGCGAAAGAAATATTAAAATTTCATGCCTGAAGTGGGCTTATCCTGCTTTGGGCTTGACTGGCTTAACTCCTGTACCCTTGAAGCAGATAAAGATTTAAATGTTGTTTGCTGTGCTATCACTCTCTGATCTACAGCCTGTTTTACTTCAGGATTGGTTTCATAGCGTTTCACATATTGATCACCATAGCGGGCTTCAACACTTCTGATTTTTAACTCTACATTTGAATTGTTATGAACGCCTGTTGCATAGGTTTCACCTTTTTTAGTTGTGTGACCTGTGATTTTAATTTCAGCGTCTTTAGGTAAATTAGTGGTTTTAAATAAACCATCTTTTTGACTGTATGCTTCATTGAGCTTGATATAGTCACCATGAGCAACGGATAGCCCATTAGCTGACTTAGCAAAATCAGCACCCAATTTCCCCTCTTGCTTTAGCTGTATTCGGACTTCTTTAATGATTTGGTGTTTATCTAGCTCTGGGGCTTTGCTTTGAAATTGAGATACTTCAGCCTTACTATCTCCTTTCACTTCAGGCGCTTTAGGTTTATTTGATAGCTGTTCATCTACTTTCATTAAAATTTTATTTTCAAGGTTATTTAACTTTTCTTTAACCTCCATATAAACCTGTAATGCCGTAGATTCAGGTTGTTTTGAATCATGATTACCGATCGGCTTATCGAGCATCATTTCATTTTTAGTAACATTGATTAACTCAAGATGATCTCGATTTTGACGGAACATAACTAAATTGTCCTCGCCATCAACTTTGATATTTTTAGATAAATAACCATCTTGTTTTTCAAAATCATCTTTGGCAACAAGTAAGTTGCTAGTTAAGTTACTGACTATTTTTACGTCCATTTTCTCACCTGTACTTTCATCAACTTGGGTCACTTCACTAACCAGTTTTTGATTATTCAATTTAAGTCTGTCACTTTCCTGAAGCCCCTTTACAATCTCAACCTCTGTATATGGGGCAAAGCGTGTTTGCATTGCTTCTATTACTTTGAACCATTTATATTCATGCTGTTGGCGCTCCTGATCTGAAAATGGTCTTTCCCTTTCAGCTTTAAAGTCCTTTTGTTCAATAGCGTTATAGTGACGGTCATAAACGGTTAGCTTGTCTACTATGGGTTCATCTTTTAACTGTTCTATTGTGTTTTCTAGCTTGTGATAAATTTCACTATGAATATCAATATTGACGAAACGCCCAGTTTCATACAGCGCCTTTTCCATTTCATAACGATGGTATATACCTTGTCGTGATGTAATTTCAGGCACAGCCATTATTTTTAATTCAACGTCTTTGTAGCCTTTATCTCTGAAATTTTGAACTGTATTTTTTAAGGTTTGAAAATCTGCACTTGTTTGGTCAAGAACAATATTTTTCTTATGGCTTATAGCTTCTTCAATTAATTCTAAACTCCACTTTTTAGCATCATGGTGGGTGAATCCTGAAGATGTTTTATCATCCAATTTTTGCAGTTCATTATACTTGGGGTGATAGGCTCTTAATTGATCGGGGTCAATAATTACACTCCCGCCTTTATCTTTGAACTGATCTATAGAATCTCTTGCCAACTTGCCTTTACCCGATGCAGGCTGACCGCCAGTAATGACGACTTTAGGGCTGACTATAGACAGTGAGTTATTCAGAAAATCAGCTTTAATTTTCTCAAATACAAGGCTATGTTCTTCGTCACTTAGTTTGTATTGGTTGTCCATTGATCACCCTTTCATTGTGCCTTAAAGAATGTTCCAACAAACTTATAAACTGTAGGTAGTAATATCAGTCCACAAAATCCAATAATGCCTACAGTGTTATCTGATAAGTTCTCTGAAACAAACACTACGCCCAAGCAACCATAAATCACGACTAGACTTATAATTAGCTTCAGCAAAAAATTTTCATTCCTGATTACTCTGCTCGCTTTTATAGGCTTCACTATGTTTCTTGATTGATTGTATCAACTGTTCTCTATCTTGCTCGTACAAGCCCTGAAGCTCCATTGAAAGAGCCTGTCTATCATCTTCAGGCAAATGTCCTGAAGTACGCAATCCTATACGGTTTGATATGCCAGTCTGTGCAATCCTTAATAATTCAGATTCGCTTAGATCATTAAAATTAATCATCGTTATTTTTCCTTATACCTGAAGATATATAACAATAGGGTATACCCTATTGTTATATAATAATACACCCTAAAAACCCTATAACAATAGGGTTGTTTTGTTAATCTAATGTGATATAACATTGAGGTTATCTAATTTTGTTATACTGGTTATGGAAAAAGAAAATTTAGATATTGAAGATCAAATTAAAAACACACCCTTTCAAAGAGTGGGGTATATCCGTGTATCCACTAAAGACCAAAACCCTGAAAGACAGCTCCATGATCTACCCTTTGAGCTAGATAAAACTTTTATTGATCATTTTAGCGGAAAGACTGCCAAACGCCCTGCACTTCAGGAAATGTTCGATTATGTCCGTAGTGGGGACATTGTGTACGCTCATGATGTTTTTAGATTGGCACGTAGCTTGATTGACCTTGTAACCATTGTTCAAAAGCTAAATAAAAAAGGAGTGTCTGTTCATATTGTCAAAAATAACCTGAACTTTACCCCCAATTCAGATGACAAGTTCGATAAGTTTCAACTCCATGTATTAGGCGCTGTAGCTGAACTTGAAAGGGGTATTATTAGTGAGAATCAAGCAGAGGGAATTAAATTAGCTAAAAAAAAGAAAGGTAAATACAAGGGAAGATCGCCTGCGATTACAGAAGAAAAACTAAAAGAGTTAATTCATACCCTTAAAAATAAGGACGATTCATACCCTTTCACTCAAATAGCTAAAGATTATGGTGTTAGTTATATGACTTTAATTCGATATAGGAAAAAGTATGCAAAACAAATTAACGCCCAGTCTGATTGACCTTTTTGACAATTTTCTCGCACTCATAACAAAAAATAAAGGAAAATTTTAAGATCAATTGGATTTAAGATATACAACAATTATGTTTAAACCTATATAAGAAAACACATTAAGCTTCTTTTATAAGGCATTTTTAAAATGATAATTCAACATAAAAGTCCCTCATCCTCGCCTTCTTTCAAAGTGAGAAGGCGATTTCAATAGCAATATGAATCACTCATTATAAACATTCATTCAGTTTAGAAATAATCTAGAGATATTATGATTAACAGCAGAATTATCGATAAAATCAAATAAGTATTGATATTATTAAAGCTCTTAAGATAATTTAACATTCGTCATTTCCCATAAGAATTTAATAAAATACTATATGGCTGACAGATAGATAAAAGACTAGGAAAAGAAAAGCAGACAAAAAAATACCATCGATAATAAAATCGGTTAAAAATGTTGCACGATGAAATTTAAATAAACTTGTAAAGCTAATAAATTAACAATTTTATATTCATAAAAACTTAAATCACAAGTTAAGCTAATAAACAGTTTTAGATATTTTAAATAAGTTCATTTTAAAAACCAAAATTTAGATTTATTGGTGATATAAAACGGCGAATTCAAACATGAGGTGCGACAGTTTCAAAAGCCATATGATAATCAACAAGCTGAGCAAATTTCTCTAATGGTGTAAGCCAATCTAACGCCTTTCTAGGACGAGTATTCAGTGACATGGCAACTTGATTTAAATAATGCTGATCTGCCTGATTTAAATCAATCCCTTTAGGTAAATATTGCCTAATTAAACCATTCATATTTTCGCATGTGCCTTTTTGCCAGGGTGAATGTGGGTCACAGAAATATACATCTATGCCTAAATCTTCTTCGAGTATTTTATGTTCTGACATCTCACGTCCACGGTCATAGGTCAACGTTTTACGCAGTTCTGCAGGTAAATATTTCAGAGCTTCAGTTAAAGCCTTGCGCACTGATTCTGCCTTTGCATCAGGTAATGTTGCCAAGATACAGAGCCGTGTATTTCGTTCAATAAGTGTTGCTATCGAACTTTTATTGTCTTTACCTTTAATTAAATCAGCTTCCCAATGACCCGGTATTTTTCTTTCTTGAACTTCGGCTGGGCGCTCATGAATAGTTTTAATATCCTGTAATATAGAATCTTTTTTAGGTTCACCGTTAGCTTTTCGCTTTTTATTTTCATGACGTAGACAGGATAATAAGTCTTTTTTCAACTCACCCTTGGGTAATGCTCGTATCGTTGAATAAATCGTTGTATGGCTTACATTCATTGTTTGATCCAAATCAGGAAATGTCTTTAAACGCTTTGCTATTTGCTGAGGAGACCATAAACAACGGATCGCTTCAACAATAAATTTCCAGAGGATTGAATCGATTTTGAGTTTTCTGTGACCACGTCTACGTCTAGCAAAAGTGTTATCAGAAGCATATTGAGCTTGATAAACGTCATTGATGCTATTTCTTTTAAGCTCACGATAGATCGTACTAGGATGTCTTTTAATGAGTTCAGCAAATTTTCTGGCTGAAAAGCCTTCTTTTCTTGACTCAAGCATTAATGCAGTACGATCTTCAAAGTTAAGATGATGGTATGACAATTTTATATACTCCATAAACCCTTTAAATTAATTAGGTGGTTTATGTCGCACTTCAAGTTTTACTCTGCCCTCCATTGTTTTCAATTTATCGGATTTCTAAAAACATGAGATATATGTTTCAATAAAAGTTTTTAAGAACTTTATACACCAAATACCAATGCTTCACTTATGATAAAGTGGATTAAAATTGCAGAAAATGGGTAAATCCATAAAAAATGTCAACATCTTCAAATATACAATTGTATTTCAATTTCCGTTGTTTATAGTTGGAACATTTTTTTAAATCTCTACACTCAAGGTTAGATTTATGTCTACTGCTCATAAAAAAGCATCCTTATTGCAAAAAGTCAGTAAAGGACTCACAGTTGGTTCAGTCATTACAGGAAGCACGTTTTTACATGGTCCCCCTGTTTTGGCACTCGGTTTTACCAAGCTGTTTAAAAAATCAAAAAAAGTAGACGAAACCAATATTCAATTGGCCAATAGCTGGATTGGTGTAAACAACCACCTGATTGAAAAGGTGCTGCCAAACCTAAAGTGGGATATGGGTATAGGAAGTTCAACCGCCCTTTTTGGCGAGTCTGGCGGGTAGGAAGCGGCCGCGCAAGCGCCGCTTTGGGCACAGATCGGGCACAGATCGGGGGTTCATGCGTGGGTTTTCGACATCGCGGGGCCACGCAGCGGCTCAGTGCGTAGCCATTTCTCACCGAATCCCGGCACAGGGCCGAGCGCAGCCCTGCGGGGTCGTGGCCGCATCGGATCGGACTCTGGCTTGGCTGCCGGCTGTGTGGCCGGCGCCTCATCACGCGGCGGGCGGCGGGGCGCGCGCTGCGGGCCGGTAGTGCGCTTGCTCCAGCGCGCCGTGTTTCTCGAAGTGGGCGAGGATGGCGCGAATGGCCTTGGGGTCTTCGATGCTGGCGACGATCCGCACCGCGCCGCCGCAGTGGGCGCAGGTGGTGATGTCGATGGAAAAGACCCGCTTGAGCCGTTGCGCCCAGCTCATCGCACGGCGCTTCTGCTCGGGGCTGCGCGGCTCGTCGTGGGCGCTGACGTCCACTGGCGCCGCATCGCCCGCAGGCCGCCTGCCGCGCCCCGAGGGCGTCAGCTGCGCGCGCAGGTTTGCATTCGGGGCGAATACGCCGTGGAAGCGGGTGAGATGCGCGCGTGGCGGCGGGACCAGTGCCGCCAGCTTGGCGATGAAGTCCACCGCATCCCATTCGACATGCGTGGTGCCATTGCGCCACGGCGTCTTGAGCTGGTAACGCACCCTGCCCTGTGGCGAGATCGATAGCCGCTGCTCGCTGATCGCCGGGCGCGTGATGTAGCGGCACAGCTTTTCGAGCTTGTGGCTTTCGTGTGCTTCCGCGGCCACGCCGGCATGCAGCGAGAAGCCGCCGACCTTGCCGGCGTCGCCCTCCAGCGGACCGGCGTCGCCAGGCAGCGTTTGCAGCGTGACGACCTTGCGGCCAGCGTCGCGACCGGTGGCGATGCGGTAGGTCATCGAACTCATCCGCAGCCCATCCATGCCGTCGTCGCTACCCGCGCTGTCGGACAGGAACACGGATTCGTCTTCGCCTTCGAGCCAGCCGCGGCGCGACAGGTGCCGGCACACGCGATGCGCGATGGTGTTGGCCAGTTCCGTCAGTTGCGCCGATGTGGGCGCACGGGTGCGGTGCAGGCGCGGCTTGCGCTGCGGACGCTCGGTGGTGTCCTCGTACACGCCGTCGAGCCACAGCATGTGGAAGTGGATGTTGAGATTCAGCGCGCTGCCGAAGCGCTGGATCAGGGTCACCACGCCGCATTGCGCCGTATCCCGCGGCACGCCGGCCTGATCGGCAAGCCAACCGGCGATCACACGATGCACGATGCCCAGCACCGGGCCGATCGCCTCAGGCTTGCTGGCGAACAGGAAGCGCAACGGGTACGGGAAACTCAGCACCCATTGCCGCACCGGCCGCGGGCCGAACACCTCGTCCACCAGATGCCGCGCCGACTCGGCCATGCGCCGTGCGCCGCAGCTCGGGCACAGCCCGCGCTTCTTGCAGGAATACGCCACCAGCCTCTCGGCACGACAGTGCTCGCAGACCACGCGCAGGAAGCCGTGCTCGAGCACGCCGCAGCGCAGGTAGGTCTCGAACTCCTCGCGCACATACTCGGGCAGCGGGCGGTCTTCGGCCTCAAGACGCGCGATGAAGTCCGGGTAGTGCGCCTGCACTAGCGCGTACAGCAGCGTGCGCTCGGGCAGGTGGCGCGCGTAACGCGCAGCGGCGTGGGCGGCCGGCAGTGGCGCGCACACCTCGGCCTGCCGCCGGGGTGCGGTCAGGCGCGGCACGCAGCGCTCCGTTGCAGGGACGGCTGCTCAGGGTTGCGCCCGCGAGCACGCGTTCATATCGGCGTTTTCTGATCTTCGCGTCAGACATTGCCGCGGGGCGGGTAGGAAGTCTCCCGCCTCGGACGCCAGAACGCACAAAGCCCGGCACGAGGCCGGGCTTTGTGGTCTTGCTTGATGGATCGCGGGGCTTAGAAATCCATGCCGCCCATGCCGCCCATGCCGCCGCCGGCCGGCATCGCCGGCTCGTCCTTCTTCGGGGCCTCGGCCACCATCGCTTCGGTGGTGATCATCAGGCCCGCGATCGACGCGGCGTTCTGCAGCGCGGTGCGGGTGACCTTGGTCGGGTCCAGGATGCCGAACTCGATCATGTCGCCGAACTCGCCGTTGGCGGCGTTGTAGCCGAACGCACCCGAACCTTCGACCACGCGGTTGAGGATGACCGACGGCTCATCGCCGGCATTGGTCACGATCTCGCGCAGCGGGGCTTCCATCGCGCGCAGGGCGATCTGGATGCCGTGGTTCTGGTCTTCGTTCACGCCCTTGATGCCGGCGATCGCCGCCTTGGCACGGATCAGGGCGACGCCGCCGCCCGGGACGATGCCTTCCTCGACGGCCGCACGGGTCGCGTGCAGGGCGTCTTCGACGCGCGCCTTCTTTTCCTTCATCTCGACTTCGGTGGCGGCACCGACCTTGATCACCGCAACGCCGCCGGCCAGCTTGGCCACGCGCTCCTGCAGCTTCTCGCGGTCGTAGTCGGAGGAGGTCTCCTCGATCTGCGCCTTGATCTGCTTGATGCGCGCCTCGATGCCCGCGCCTTCGCCGGCGCCATCGATGATGGTGGTGTTTTCCTTCGACACCTGGATCTTCTTGGCGCGGCCGAGGTCCTTGATGGTGGCCTTCTCCAGCGACAGGCCGACTTCCTCGGAAATCACCACGCCGCCGGTCAGGATCGCCATGTCTTCCAGCATCGCCTTGCGACGGTCGCCGAAGCCCGGGGCCTTCACCGCGCAGACCTTGACGATGCCGCGGATGGTGTTGACCACCAGGGTCGCCAGCGCTTCGCCTTCGACTTCCTCCGCCACGATCAGCAGCGGCTTGCCGGCCTTGGCCACGCCCTCGAGGACGGGCAGCAGGTCGCGCACGTTGGAGATCTTCTTGTCGTACAGCAGGATGAAGGGATCATCCAGGTCGGCCGACATCGACTGCTGGTTGTTGACGAAGTACGGGCTCAGGTAGCCGCGGTCGAACTGCATGCCCTCGACCACGTCGAGTTCGTTGTCCAGGCCGCTGCCTTCCTCGACCGTGATCACGCCTTCCTTGCCGACCTTGTCCATCGCCTGCGCGATCAGGTCGCCGATGTTGGCATCCGAGTTCGCGGAGATCGCGCCGACCTGGGCGATTTCCTTGCTGGTCGACGACGGCTTGGACAGCGACTTCAGTTCGCCGACCGCGGCCTTCACCGCCTGGTCGATGCCGCGCTTCAGGTCCATCGGGTTCATGCCGGCGGCGACCGCCTTCATGCCCTCGCGGATGAACGCCTGCGCCAGCACGGTGGCGGTGGTGGTGCCGTCGCCGGCGTTGTCGGAGGTCTTGGAAGCGACTTCCTTCACCATCTGCGCGCCCATGTTCTCGAACGCGTCAGCCAGTTCGATTTCCTTGGCGACGGAGACGCCGTCCTTGGTGATGGTCGGCGCGCCGTAGCTCTTCTGCAGCACGACGTTGCGGCCCTTCGGGCCGAGGGTCGCCTTCACGGCGTTGGCGAGCACGTTGACGCCGCGCACCATCTTGGAGCGCGCGTCTTCGCCGAAACGAATGTCCTTGGCAGCCATTGCGAATTACCTCGAAAAATTATTCGGATGAGAAATGTGTGGGAGCGACGCGCGATCAGCCGAGGATCGCGAACAGGTCGTCTTCCTTCACCACCAGCAGCTCGACGCCGTCCAGCTTCACTTCGGTGCCGCTGTACTTGCCGAACAGCACCTTGTCGCCGACCTTGACCTGCGGCGCGCGGACCTGGCCGTTGTCCAGCACCTTGCCGGTGCCGACGGCGACGACTTCGCCCTTGATCGGCTTCTCGGTGGCCGAATCCGGGATCACGATCCCGCCGGCGGACAGCTTCTCTTCTTCCATGCGCTTGATGACCACGCGGTCGTGCAGCGGCTTGATATTGGACATGGCAACCTCGGTAAATGGTTGATTGACGTGGAAAAACCCGGCGATTTTAGCAGTCGCGCGAAGCGAGTGCCAAACCGCGGACAACAGAACCGGGCGAACCCGGCATGCCACCGAGATGGGGCGGGCCCGCCGACTTTCAAGGGCCGCACGCGGATGTCCGCCAGGCCCGCCGGATCGGGGCAGCCGCTACCCTATGCCGGTGAGCGCCCTGATCTGCTTCTGCACCTGTCCCGACGCCGACAGCGCCGAGCGCATCGCCACCGCGCTGGTGGCCGAGCGCCTGGCCGCCTGCGTCAACCTCCTGCCCGGCCTGCGTTCGGTCTATCGCTGGCAACGCAAGGTCGAGGCCGCGGCCGAGGTCCTGCTGCTGGTCAAGACCAGTGCCGAGGCCTACCCCGCCCTGCAGGAACGCCTGCGCCAACTGCATCCCTACGAACTCCCGGAGCTGCTCGCGGTCGAAGCCGCGTCCGGCCTGCCCGAATACCTGCAATGGCTGGCCGCCGAGAGCCGACCGGTAAACTGAGCCAATGACCGCATCCACGATCCGCCTGCGCCGCTGGCTGGCCGGGCTCGCCCTGCTGCTTGCGCTGCCCGCGACCTCGGCCGTCGCCCAGGACTTCGAACTGCCGCCGGTCGACGAGGTCTTCGTCCTGTCCGCGCAGGCCACCGCGCCGGACCGCATCGAGGTGCGCTGGCGGATCGCCGACGGCTATTACCTGTACCGGCACCGCACCTCGGTCAAGGCCGATGCCGCCTTCACCGGCGCGACCATGGCGCTGCCGAAGGGCAAGGCCTACCGCGACGAATTCTTCGGCGACGTCGAAACCTACCGCAAGGAATTGCTCGGCACCCTCACCGGCACGCCCGCGGCCGGCGCGAGCGCGACCACCCTGACCGTGAAGTACCAGGGCTGCGCCGATGCCGGCGTGTGCTACCCGCCGCAGACCCGCACCCTGAAGGTCGCGTTGCCGGGCGAAGCGGGCGCTGGCGGCTTCGGCTGTAAGGCGCGCGGGCTGCATGATTATGTCGTCAAGAACGGCTCTGCCGATCATCCCAACGCCGAGGTGAAATTCGCACTGGGTGATGTGGTCAACACCATGATCGGCTGCACTAATGGTGAAACGATCATGCTGTGCCACGACACCTCGCTGCCGCGCCCCTATTCTCTCGGCTTTCGGGTGCAAGGCACCGAGGGGCTGTGGATGGACGTCAACAAGTCGATCTATCTGGAGGGCAAGAGCCCACAGCCGCACCGCTGGGAGCCTGCCGAGGGCTGGTTTGCGAAATACGATCACCCGCTATGGAAACGCTACGCCGATCTGGCGGCAGGGGCCGGGCATGGCGGGATGGACTGGTTCGTGATCCACGCTTTTGTCGAGGCGCTGAAGGCCAAGGCCCCGATGCCAATCGACATTTACGACGCGCTGGCCTGGAGCGCGATCACGCCTCTGTCGGAACAATCGATTGCTGAGGGCAATCGCACGTTAGATTTTCCCGACTTCACCCGAGGGCAGTGGCGCACCCGCAAGCCGATCTTTGCGCTGAACGACGCCTATTGATCGACGCGATTTAGGCCAAGCGCACCGCAAAGGCGAAATTGGTAATCTTGTCGGTATCCTTGACGCCCGGCGCGCTTTCGACGCCGCTGGAGGTATCGACCAGCGGCGCTCCGGTGCGCGCAATCGCCTCGGCAACATTCGTCGGATTTAGCCCGCCTGCCAGCCCCCACGGCAAGGCACCGCGATATCCGGCCAGCAGCGACCAGTCGAACGCCAACCCCATGCCGCCGGGCAGCGCGCCTTTGGGGGTCTTGGCGTCGAACAAGATCAAGTCCGCCGCCCCGGCATAGGCTGCGGCGCGTGCGACATCGCTGGCGCTGGCGACGGGCAGCGCCTTCCACACCGGCTTGCCAAACCGCGCGCGCAACTGGGCCACGCGTTCGGGCGATTCCGAACCGTGCAGCTGCAGCGCGTTCAGCTTGGCTGCCACCAGTGCGTCGGCGATGACAGCATCATCCGCATCGACGAACAAACCGACCATGGCGATCTGGCCAGCTGCGCGCGATGTCAAAGCGCCCGCGACATTCGACGTAACCGCACGGGGCGACGCTGGATAGAACACCAACCCGGCATAGTCCGCCCGCGCCGCGATGGTCGCATCGAGCGCCTCGGGTGTGCTGATCCCGCAAATCTTGATTTTCGCGGGCATGCGGTCAGTCGGGGTTCTGGATCAGCCGCACCAGCGTGCAGTCGGGATCGATCAGGTAGCCGATCCTCAGGCCGCTCGCCTCCAGTTGCGGAGCTTTGAAGCGCGGCCAGCCGGTGCTTTTTTCCTCGGCTCCCGCCGCGTTCACCAATGCCACCATGGCATCGAGATCATCCAACCGCAGGCAACAGCCGAACGAGCTCGTAGCTGGGTCGAGGTCAGGATAGGGGAAGAATTCGAGCTGCAAACCGCCGCGCTGCAGGATCATCCAGCCGCGATCCTTCCAACTCGTCGCAAAGCCCAGCTTCGCATAAAACGCCTCTGTCACATCGAAATCGCGCGATGGCAGATTGGGGGTGACGTGGTCAGCCATGGCTCAGCGCAGCTTGTCGGCCATGCGGGCCGTATGAGTGATTGCGGCGCGGCTATCGGGGGCGGAATGGCTCATCACGATCATGCTGGCCTTGGGGAACGCCGCACCAAACGCGCGCGCTGACGCGGCGTAGTGCTCAGTGTCGGCATCACCGAGATTGCCGAGCGACTTGGCCTTGCTGTCCTTGATCAGGCAGCCACCAAAAGCGATGTCGGTGCCGTCGATCCCAACGGTGATATTGTCACTGGTGTGGCCGGGGCCGGGGTAAAATACCTTGAGCGGGCCAAAGTTGGGCGCGGTTGCTGGTTCGACCCAGCCATTGGCGGCGAAAGTCAGGCTGTGTTGCGCCGCAACCATCCCCTCTTGCGGGGCAAGCTGGTTCGACAACGCATTGGCATAAGTCGCAATCCCCGCCGCATGCAGCGCGTCCATACCGCCCATCTTGTCCTGATGCGCGTGAGTCACCACCGCCAGCGCGACCGGCAGGTTGATCTCCTGCTTGATCCAGTTGAGGATCTGGGCGGTCTGGTCATCGGTCCAGGCGGTATCGACCACCAGCACGCGGCCGCCATCCCTGACGATCAAACCGTTGGAAGCGACTGCCCCGAAACCCGGCATGTCGAGATAGGAAGTGTGCTGCCAGACATTCGGTGCGAGCTGGCGGAAAACCAGATCGCCAAACCGTTGGTCGCCAGTTTCCATTTGCTGGCCAATCGTCGGGCGGATTTCACCGGGCATGCACCCGCTCAGCATCAATGCAGCGGCTAATGCGGTGCTCAGCTTCGCGACCGGGTGCATAATATTGGGCAATTCCATCAAGTTTTCCTTTTATTCAGCATTAAAAACCCCGCAAATGCGAGGCCTAGTAAATAGATGATCTTAATTTGGTTCACTGTAGCAAAAATATGGGGCGAATTCAAACATGAGGTGCGACAGTTTCAAAAGCCATATGATAATCAACAAGCTGAGCAAATTTCTCTAATGGTGTAAGCCAATCTAACGCCTTTCTAGGACGAGTATTCAGTGACATGGCAACTTGATTTAAATAATGCTGATCTGCCTGATTTAAATCAATCCCTTTAGGTAAATATTGCCTAATTAAACCATTCATATTTTCGCATGTGCCTTTTTGCCAGGGTGAATGTGGGTCACAGAAATATACATCTATGCCTAAATCTTCTTCGAGTATTTTATGTTCTGACATCTCACGTCCACGGTCATAGGTCAACGTTTTACGCAGTTCTGCAGGTAAATATTTCAGAGCTTCAGTTAAAGCCTTGCGCACTGATTCTGCCTTTGCATCAGGTAATGTTGCCAAGATACAGAGCCGTGTATTTCGTTCAATAAGTGTTGCTATCGAACTTTTATTGTCTTTACCTTTAATTAAATCAGCTTCCCAATGACCCGGTATTTTTCTTTCTTGAACTTCGGCTGGGCGCTCATGAATAGTTTTAATATCCTGTAATATAGAATCTTTTTTAGGTTCACCGTTAGCTTTTCGCTTTTTATTTTCATGACGTAGACAGGATAATAAGTCTTTTTTCAACTCACCCTTTGGTAATGCTCGTATCGTTGAATAAATCGTTGTATGGCTTACATTCATTGTTTGATCCAAATCAGGAAATGTCTTTAAACGCTTTGCTATTTGCTGAGGAGACCATAAACAACGGATCGCTTCAACAATAAATTTCCAGAGGATTGAATCGATTTTGAGTTTTCTGTGACCACGTCTACGTCTAGCGAAGGTGTTATCAGAAGCATATCGAGCTTGATAAACGTCATTGATGCTATTTCTTTTAAGCTCACGATAGATCGTACTAGGATGTCTTTTAATGAGTTCAGCAAATTTTCTGGCTGAAAAGCCTTCTTTTCTTGACTCAAGCATTAATGCAGTACGATCTTCAAAGTTAAGATGATGGTATGACAATTTTATATACTCCATAAACCCTTTAAATTAATTAGGTGGTTTATGTCGCACTTCAAGTTTTACTCTGCCA
>NZ_NHRQ01000021.1:0-1076 GCF_002165335.1 Acinetobacter sp. WCHA29 | reverse complement strand
GTATGACAATTTTATATACTCCATAAACCCTTTAAATTAATTAGGTGGTTTATGTCGCACTTCAAGTTTTACTCTGCCAACTTTAAATCAGTGGCTCCACTAACACTCTTCACTTATTTATTTAAAATTTAGCGACGTTAAAAGACAATTAAGTATTTTTAGATAATGCTTAGAATCAATTCAATTCATCAAGTTTTAAAAAATAATTCCTTTTGTCAGGTCTATCATTTTTTAAATGCTTTAAAAATATTTTAGCAGTTTCCTCCGAGGCATCCTCTCTTAGGCAACGTTCAACAAAGGATATATCTACAAATTCATCAGCTAACCCAGCACGGCCAAGATCTAAAAAGTAAATTTCATTGAATTTATCTATAAAAATATTACTATCCGTGATATCGCCATGAGAAAAAACCAATCTTTCTTCAACACGAGTCTCAGTTAACTCATTCCATAGACTTAGGTAAGTTCTATGGTCTCCCCATAATTCAGCGTCAAAATCATCTTGATCTATATCGTCAAGGAGTTGGTTATCAATAAAAAATTTTGACTCTTTTAACCGATGATCAATGTTTGAAATAAATGGACAATCAATAATAGCAACTGAATTTAACAGATTGAGTGCCTCCTTATAGATAGCAAGCAATTCTTGGTCTGTTAAAAAAAGCGCTGAAATTGGTTTTGCATTGATCGCTTTAGTGATCATTAATTCAAACTGCTCATCCTGAAAAGTCATGATGAGTTCAGGCACCTTTAATTTCTCAGAGAGCCAACTCAACATTTTCGCTTCGCGAGAGACACTGTATGTGGTCTCTGTATATAAAGTGCTAGATCGCTTAAGAAAAAAAGTTTCATTATTTCGATTAAAAGAATAAACATCCGATGGCGACTGACCAATTTTATTTGGCTCTAAAACGCTGTTTCCAATAAATTGTTGAATAATATTGGGCAATTCCATCAAGTTTTCCTTTTATTCAGCATTAAAAACCCCGCAAATGCGAGAGAGGTGGTCCCACTTGTTTGAACAACTAAAAGCGTATTTATAAGTGATATTCCGCTCTAGTTAAGCCACCTTGTTT
>NZ_NHRQ01000020.1:0-49913 GCF_002165335.1 Acinetobacter sp. WCHA29 | reverse complement strand
TTTTTTAAACTTCAACCTACCTAATTTACTGATTTATATAATTTAAAATTTATTAATTTTCTTAAAAGTGAATTTAAACAAAGTAAGTATATGTAATTTAATGACTTAATTAAAAATATGGATGTAATTCCACCTAATTTTGATGATCAAATTGAATTAAAGCAGAAATATTTAAAAATATTTCTGCTTTAATTTTTACTTCTTGTTCTTTATCTGAACACTAATGATTTTAATCGGCTGTTTAGGGACATTTTGATGCATTCCATAGTTACCTGTAGGAACACTAACAATTTTATCAACAATATTCATTCCTTTCGTTACCTTACCAAATACAGCATAACCAGCATCCATTTGTGAACGATTTAGGAAAGTGTTGTCAGCAACGTTAATAAAAAATTGACTCGTAGCAGAGTTAGGATCACTAGTACGAGCCATTGCCAATGTACCGCGCGTATTTTTCAAACCATTGCTTGCTTCATTACTAATAGGTGCTTTAGTTACCTTCTCAATCATATTGGCATCCATCCCCCCGCCTTGAATCATAAATCCTGGGATGACTCGATGAAAAATAGTTCCAGCATAAAAGTTACTTTTTACATAGCTTTCAAAATTTTTTGCTGATACAGGTGCTTTATCGTTAAAAAGTTCAATTTCAATATTTCCCATACTGGTTTTCATATCAACCATTGTGTTGGCAAATAAATGGCTGCTTACTAATAGTAGACTGGTTGTCATCAACAACTTTTTCATGATTGCTTTTCTCTGATTTTAACGAGTGATTTGTTGTACTTCTCAATATTAGTTTTACAGATTTATTTTTGCTATTTCTATTTGTTATTTACTAATAAAAAAACCTATGTTCCACGTGAAACATAGGCTGATTAATTTAATTGTGTTTATCCCAAAACTTTCTGAAGTTTTTAGCGATTTCGATTGTATTGCGTTTAGCTTTACTCGAAATCGGTGTGAGATTAATAAATCCATGCGTTTGATCTGGATAATCTACATAATGCACTTTAACACCACTTTGTCTTAGTTTATGGCTATAAATCTCACCTTCATCATGTAATAAATCATGCCCTGCTGTTACCACAAATGCTGGAGCTAGTTTTTTAAGACTTCCATACGTAGGTGAGATTAATGGATCATCTAACGCAACTTGATGCTGTGTTGAATAATGTTTAGTGACGTAATCTACATCTTTACTAGTTAACACCAGACCCTGACCATAGGCATAAAAAGAAGGATGTTTACTTTTAAAATCTACAACAGGATAAAACAACAACTGAGCTTGTGGTGCATATGATTTACCAACCGCATGCTGTGCAACTACAGTACTAATATTTCCTCCTGCACTATCTCCAGCAACAGCGATACGATTTTTATAAATTTTTAGCTGACGACGATTTTGATACACCCATGCTAATGCATCATCACAAGATTTAATGAGTAACTGCGGAGATGCTTCTGGTGCAAGCGGATAATCGATACTCAGAACTTGTACTTTTGCGTACTTCGCAATGAGTCGACAGGCTTCATCATGCGTATCTAAACCACCAACGACGAAACCACCACCGTGATAGAACACGATCATCGGTAATTTTTTATTAGGTGCAGGATGATAATGCCTTGCGAAAACAGTGCCACTCTGTAAAGGCAGACGTATATCTTCTACCGATTCTATAGAAGTCGATTTATTTAAAATCGCTAACATTTGTGTATCAAATTGACGGCGAGATTCGATCGGATCGTCTCCAATAAAACCAACACGCCCTTGTTTAATTTGAACTGCCATTAAGCATTTTGTAAAAGCATCCAAATATGGATATTGATATGGGTAGCCTAAAACTTTCGCCAATGATTCTTGTACAATATTAGGCAGCTTATCTAGCGCTCGTGCAGCAGGACCTTGTCCTTTATCTAAAATCGTTTGAATTTTTTGAGGTAATGCTGACACGTTCTTCCCCTTTTTCGCCCTGTCCATAGTTCTTGTTCATATCGACTATATGCTGTTATAAAGTCGTAGATCAAGATAAAGAATTCAAAATCATGCTGTAACCTAAATGGCTTATCTTAAAAAGTCATTAACCATTTTGCTAATCACTGCTTGCCTTTCATGCCAATAGCCAAGCTCAAGCACAGGTAAAAGAGGTATTTTCTGATTTTTTAATATTTCTAATGGCTTTGTTGCACAAACCTATCTGTAAAGGCTTTTCATCGCGGAAATATTGCCATTTGGTTTGATCCTGCTACGCAATGGTATGCTTCATCAATACGTTTAAAAGTAATGATGTGATTGCGCTGTATCAAATGTGTCTCAAAGCAGAAGGCATTGCCATGTTACCAACGCTATTGGTGCGTCAGGATATTGCACAACAACGTTTACAACAGGTATTTACAGATTTTTTGCACCCGACCTAACCTTGTGGTTAGTCTATGCATCAAGGCAACATTTACCGAAAATAACCCAGAAATTTATTGCTTTCGTGATCGAAAACTTAAATTTTTACTTAAATCAGCAAAATTAAAAGATTTAAATTGACCTGAACGCTTGAATTTTGTCGCCTTGCCCATACTTCATCCCTATCTATGAATGACCAAGATGTGGCAGTTCGGGTTTAACCCTATGAGCATTCACGCCAAAAGGACTGTACATGTTTAAGAACTTTTTTCAACGGAGATCATCAATGGCTAATGAGCAAAATGAGCAAGCTCAAGACATTCAAAATGAGCAACAAACTGAACAAACTCAAGCTGAAGGTGTAGAGCAAGCAAACGAGCTTAGCGTTGAAGATTTACAAGCGCAAATCACCAAACTCGAAGAAAGCTTGAAACTTGAAAAAGCCCGTACCGCAAATGCCGTGTACGAAGCACAAAAGAGTGTTGAACGTATCCAGCGTGAATCTGAAAAACACAAAGATACCGTTCTTGAGAAATTTGCTAAAGAATTACTGGATTCTGTCGATAATCTTGAACGTGCAATTCAAGCCGCGGGTGAAGAACAAACACCTTTACTGGAAGGTGTAAAACTGACTTTGAAATCGCTACTGACAACACTTGAAAAATTTGGTGTAGTTGAAGCAGATACACAAAATGGTTTCAACGCAGACCTTCATCAAGCAGTCGGTATCGATCCAAATGCTCAAGCGAACCAAATCGGCACTGTATTGCAAAAAGGTTATACCTTAAATGGTCGCCTACTCCGCCCAGCGATGGTGATGGTGGGTCAATAATCTACAGAGCAAAGTATTTATTTGCTCAAAAGTGCAGAATTTTGAGAGTTTTTTGATTTTTTTTCATAAAAATGCTTGAAAAAAACTGATTGACTCTCATATCGAATAACAAGCAAAACATTGCAACAAAATTTTAGAGGAACATTCCAAATGGCAAAAATTATTGGTATTGACTTAGGTACTACCAACTCATGTGTTGCTGTACTTGAAGGCGATAAAGTAAAAGTAATCGAAAATGCTGAAGGCGCACGTACAACTCCATCAATCATCGCTTATAAAGATGGCGAGATCTTAGTGGGTCAAAGCGCTAAACGTCAGGCTGTAACAAACCCGAAAAATACATTATTCGCAATCAAGCGTTTAATCGGTCGTCGTTATGAAGATCAAGCGGTACAAAAAGATATCGGTCTTGTACCTTACAAAATCATCAAAGCAGATAATGGCGATGCTTGGGTTGAAGTAAACGATAAAAAATTAGCGCCTCAACAGATCTCTGCTGAAATCTTGAAAAAGATGAAGAAAACTGCAGAAGACTATTTAGGTGAAACTGTTACTGAAGCGGTAATTACCGTTCCTGCTTACTTTAACGATGCGCAACGTCAAGCAACTAAAGATGCGGGTAAAATCGCTGGTTTAGACGTTAAACGTATCATTAACGAACCAACTGCTGCGGCGCTTGCGTTCGGTATGGACAAAAAAGAAGGCGACCGTAAAGTTGCAGTTTACGACTTAGGTGGTGGTACATTCGACGTATCAATCATTGAAATCGCAGACCTTGATGGCGACCAACAAATCGAAGTGTTATCAACAAATGGTGATACATTCCTTGGTGGTGAAGACTTTGATAACGCGTTAATTGAATTCTTGGTTGAAGAGTTCAAGAAAGAACAAAGTGTGAACTTGAAAAATGATCCACTTGCGTTACAACGTTTGAAAGAAGCTGCTGAAAAAGCAAAAATCGAGCTTTCTTCATCAAATGCAACTGAAATCAACCTTCCATACATCACTGCTGATGCAACTGGTCCTAAACACTTAGTGATCAACGTAACACGTGCAAAACTTGAAGGTTTGGTTGCTGATTTAGTTGCTCGTACAATCGAGCCTTGCAAAATCGCGCTTAAAGATGCGGGTCTTTCGACTTCAGACATCTCTGACGTAATTTTAGTTGGTGGTCAGTCTCGTATGCCACTTGTACAACAAAAAGTACAAGAATTCTTTGGTAAAGAGCCACGTAAAGACGTGAACCCTGACGAAGCAGTTGCAATCGGTGCTGCGATTCAAGGTGCGGTATTGTCTGGTGACAAAACTGACGTTCTTCTATTAGACGTAACACCATTAACTTTAGGTATCGAAACAATGGGCGGCGTATTGACTCCGATCATTGAGAAGAACACCACGATTCCTGCGAAGAAATCACAAGTGTTCTCTACCGCTGCTGACAACCAGCCTGCTGTAGACATTTCGGTTTACCAAGGTGAACGTAAAATGGCTCAACAAAACAAATTGTTGGGTAACTTCCAATTAGGCGACATTCCACCTGCGCCACGTGGTGTACCGCAAATTGAAGTATCATTCGACATCAACGCTGATGGTATCTTGAAAGTATCGGCTAAAGATAAGAGCACGGGTAAAGAGCAATCTATCCAGATTAAAGCAAACTCAGGTTTGTCTGATGCTGAAATCGAAGCAATGATCAAAGATGCTGAAGCGAATGCTGAAGAAGATCGTAAATTTGAAGAGTTAGCGAAAGCACGTAACGAAGCAGATGCACTTGTTTCTAGCGCGCAAAAAGCAATCAAAGATCTTGGCGAACAAGTAACTGCTGATGAAAAAACAGCAATTGAAACTGCTGTTTCTGAGCTTGAAGCTTCTACGAAAGAAAACGATGTAGAAGACATTAAAGCGAAAACTGAAGCGCTGCAAAACATCATTATGCCAATCAGTCAACGTGCATACGAAGCGGCTCAACAAGCGGGCGGCGCGCAAGGTTTTGATCCAAATGCATTCCAAGGCGGCGATGCGGGTCAACAACAAAAAGCGGACGACGGTGTTGTAGATGCTGAGTTCACTGAAGTAAAAGATGACAAAAAATAATTTGTCGCTTTAAAAAAGACCGCGCGAAAGCGCGGTTTTTTATATTTTAAGATAAGTCATTTTGTTCAAAACAAAGTTCGCCCAAAATTGGCATAAACAAAGGTATAACGCCACAGGCTTTTATTTCTTCAATAAACTCAGGAATGTTCACCCCAGGTAATAACTGTGGTGGTGCATCAATCGGTGTCACCATGCTATCCCAATGACATGGAATAATGTATTTCGGTTTCAGTAGTCGCACCACATCTTTGACATAGTTGGGACGATACTTACGTCCAATCGCGCATAGACACACAATATCAGCCTCTCGCCCCTGCAATTCCTGCTCGATAAAGTCGGCTGAATCAATATGCACCACACTGAGCTTGCCCGTATGAATCCACCAGTTGAAGACCTGACCATGCCGCAGATGATGAAATCTGGGCGGATAAGGCGGAGGTGTGGTCATATCCCCTGGTAAAGGCACAAGGCCAAACAGTGCCTTACCATGTATGGATGGTAAACCCACCACTTGCCATTGACCACAATCTATGATTTCTCTTCCCTTTGTTTCAAGCATCTGCTGTTCCAACAGGCCTGCTGAACGTCCATACATTAAAGTCGCTTTGGATCCAATTAAACGTGCTCCTGTTTGCTTACAAACCTCAGGTGCATCTAAAATATGATCGTAATGGGCATGCCCAATCAATACATCATCTGCATTTGGTATATGTTGTCTGACTAATTCAGGATCACTCAATAAACGCTGAGTAAACGTTTGGGTTAAGTTTGGACGACTGATAAAAGGATCAAGCACAACTGTACGATGCTGATCAGAAAGAATGAATCCCGCTGTCCCCAAATATTTGATTTTTAAATTTTTAACGTTTGCCTCAGCAGGAGAATCTGCTGTTCATACAGTATCAGGCGCTTTCAATAAATATTTCAGCATATTGTGCCTTAGTGTTTATTTTATTTATTCCTTCAGAATATGCATTAAAGCAGAATGTGATACATGTTGATATATTTTCCAGATATTTCTTATTCTTGTTATAGTTCAATTTATTTAGATCAAAAGTCTCTCTTAAACTGATTCATCTCATTTTCAGAAGAATAGAAAATACAATCATGCGCTTTTTAATTTTTTCAGGGTTAATTATTTTCTTATTAGGGTTAAGTTATCAAACTCAGAAACATCCTCAACTAAAATTCAATTCATTAGCTGACCGTATCACTCATCCAACAGATACTCGCCTGCGTTATCGAATCGCTGAGGTAGATCCTCGTTTTAAACTCAGTATTGAACAAGTACAAGAAATTAGCCAACAAGCAACTCAAATTTGGAAAGATGGTACAGGTCAAGATTATTTTGTTTATGACCCCAATGCCCAACTTGCGATTCACCTCATTTACGATGAACGCCAACAAGAAAGTGAACAACGCCGAGAACATATAACTCAACTCGAAGCGAATCAACAGGTATGGAAAGATAAAAAACAGCAATTAGACCAAATTGAACAAGAAATTATGCGGAGTAAGCAATTTTTAGATTTAAAACAAGAACAACTCAATCAACAAATTCAGCAATATAATCAAGAGCAGCTTTCTGCTCAACACAACCAATCTTCATCTGGGAATTCGACATATTTTCAGCAGAAACAACAAGAGCTACAAAGTAATATTGAGTTAGTGCAACAAGAAGTTAATCAATACAATCAAAGAATTACTCAATTAAATCAAAAAATAGATGAACTTAACTCACTGGATCAACAACTAGATGCTTCAGTCAAACAATACAAACAACGCTTTCAACCACATTTATTTCATAAAGGCTTATTTAATGGAAAACAAATTTTAATCTATGAGTTTGAATCAGATAACGATTTACGATTAACACTAGCACATGAACTAGGACACGCCCTTGGTTTACAACATGCAAACAGCCCTCAAGCTTTAATGTACCCTATTATGAAAGATCAAGAGATGGACCATTTCCGTCTCACTCAGGCTGACCGTGATTTATTATTAACAAGATAGCCTTTTATGGCTGAATTCGCCCTACAACAAGAGATTCAAGTTTATAATCAAAAAACTCAGCAACTTAATCGAGATATTCAAAAACTCAATCAAAATAATAAGCAACTTGTAGCATCAGCTCATCAATTTAATCAAACATTTCAGCCACGTTTGTTTCACAAAGGGCATTTTAATGGTAAACAGATTTTTATTTATGAATTTTCATCACTGGATGATTAACGCCTCACTCTGGCACATGAGTTTGGACATGCACTAGGTTTAAAGCATACCAAAGATCCAAAATCACTGATGTATCCAAGAATCAAGGAACAAGATGCGAAGAACTTCCAACTCGCAGATGTCGATCTGGAACTACTCGGCTTTTCTCGTTAAGTCTCTGTTATAAGGATATGAGAAATCTATAAGCTGATGTTTTTAAAAAGATCGTAACAATGAGTCGATTCTTTTGATTTATTCATGTTATTGTGGTGTCAAAACATCATCTTAGTCTTAATGGAGATCAGCATGAGTTATTATCATATCCTCATTGAAGTGAATGACCACATCAGTACGATTGAACAGACTCGTGATATTGAAATCTTAGATATTCAGGATCTTAGTCCGTATCTTCATTCTATTTTGATCCCCTATTTCAATGAACATGAATTAGAGTTTGAAGATGAGAATCTTGCTTATAATGAAGTTCTACATCTCGAAGTTAAACAAACGCTCTTGCCAATTGAACACCTGATTGAAGAAGAACAAAAACAACTACCTAGCGATACAGATGTGACCATTACTGCTTACGAGATTTTTAATGATCGTGATTTAAGCCAAGATGTCACTGCGGTGATTTTTGATATTTTAGAAGCCATAAAATTAGATGCTGCACCCTAAATAAAATAAGGTCTGTGTTTAAGCAGACCTTATTTTATTTAAATATATTTATTGCATCATTTGTTTTGCTTGCTCTTGCCTAAATGCACGTAAAATTTGTTGACCAGCACGACCTGTAGGATTCAGGCCTAAGCGCGTTTGCTCTTGGCGAATGGCTTGACGACTTTTGTCTCCAATCAATCCATCCACCACACCAATATCATAACCTCGCTTGACCAAAAACTGCTGAATTTCGCGACGCTCTGCTCGAGAAGTCCCTGCATCATCCGTTGGCCAAGACGTTAAAAATGCTGTACCACCACGTAAACGATCAGATAAATGAGCGATCGCTAAACCATAACTTTCAGCAGCGTTATAGCTATAAATTGCATCAAAGTTTTTAAAGACCAAAAATATTGGACCATTCGCGCCCGCAGGTGAAATCAATCCAGCAGGCGTACTACCCGATAAATTACCTTGAATTAAAGCTGTACCATCAGCACGAGTCACACCCTGTGCAACCCAGCTATTCAGCGACCTTTTATTACGGCGGTTTTCACCTGCAACTGACATACCTTGTGGAATTGTCACTTCAAAGCCCCACGGCATACCTGTTTGCCACCCTGCCCGTTTTAGGAAATTGGCCGTTGAAGCCAGAGCATCTGTGGTACTTGAAACCAGATCACGGCGACCATCAGCATCAAAATCAACCGCTAAACGCTCATAAGTCGATGGCATAAACTGGGTATGACCAAAAGCCCCTGCCCAAGAACCATAAAGCTGATCTTGGGTTAAATCACCGCGCTGTAAAATACGCATCGCGGCAAAAAGCTCGCCACGGAAATAACTTTGGCGGCGTCCCTCACAACTTAATGTACCTAAGGCTTGTAATAAAGGATATTTCCCTGAAATATCGCCATAGTTACTTTCCACACCCCACACCGCCACCACCGTTTCCGCAGGAACACCATAAGCCTGTTCAACTCGATTTAAAACAGCACGATGTTGAGCAAGTTTTTGTTTGCCCACTTGGACACGCTCATCATCAACCAAACCTGATAAATAGTCCCAAATTGGAGTCGAAAATTCAGGTTGATAATTCAATTTGTCTATGACCGAATAATCAGGCGTTAGGTTTTGTGTATAACGATCATAAGTCGCACCAGACACCCCAGATGCAATTGCCTGAGAACGCAAGTTCGCAATACACGACTGGAAATTTGTATTTGGTGAATAGGCACTGTTGGATGGTGCAGTCGTTGTCGCTGACACCGTTTCACCATTAATAATGAGTTCTGCATGCGCTTGATTAAATAAAGCAAATAAGGCAGTGCCTAGAAAAAAAGAAAAATAATGTTTCATGACTTAACCAAAATATTTGAATTTAAATTTCCATATCACCTTAACATGCTGTTTGAATATGTATCGTTTGGAAACGTAACTTTGAATTCATTTATTGTCTTTTAAATTTAAAACCTAATTTTTAAATTCATAACTCCACCATCGTTTTAAATTTAAAAGTTACCAACACCCTTCATTTAAATTCAAAACAAGCATCAATCACTATCTGTATGTTTGAATTTAAAAATAACTTCATATCAACCATGTTTTTAAATTCAAAAATAGATACTTCATTTAAATTCATTCCAATTTACTAAAACAGCTTGAATCTATAGATTATTCCTTACATTTCATAAAATTAAGATCAAAAATAGATATCCACAGCCTCAAAATTTAAATTCAAAACACAGCAACACCTTTGGTTTAAATTTAAAAAATGCATATTTTTGAATTTAAACCACAACACTCAACAATCCACTATAATTTAAATTCAAAAGCCCAGTTTAAAGTTATCCACAGCACTCCAAAAATGGTATCGCACATTTTTTGAATTTAAAACTTTAAATTCAAAAAATCATACGCAATAAAAAAAGCGATCCAAAGATCGCTTTTAGATAATGTGGATAAGTTTAGAGATTCATATCATCTGTCAGTGCTAATGGAACTGGTAAAATCTTTGCCAACTGACGACACAAGTCGGTTAAATCATCACGGTCATTCGGCATCAGTGTGATATGGCCCAACTTACGACCTGCACGCTCAGACTTATTATAAAGATGTAAATGCGCACCTTTCAGTGCTAAAACATCTTCTGATTTCGGGTGTTGACCAATGATATTGATCATCACTGTTGGGCGCACAACATCGGTTGCTCCTAGCGGCAAGCCTGCTACTGCACGGATATGATTTTCAAACTGCGAGCAAATCGCACCCTCAATCGACCAATGTCCTGAATTATGAACACGACATGCCATTTCATTAGCATAAAGCCCTTGTTCGGTCACGAATAACTCAAGCGTAAGCACACCCACATAATTAAGATGATTTAACAACCGAGTAATATAGTCTTGTGCAACTGGTTGTAAATCTGTGCTATTTGGTGCAGGAACGATTGAGTGTGACAATATGCCATTGTGATGGTGGTTTTCAGCCAGTGCCCAAGTTTTGACATCGCCATCCTGTCCACGCACCGCAATAATGGATACTTCACGGCTAAATTTCACAAAACTTTCAGCAATCAAGCTTTTGGCAGGCCCTAATTCAGCCCAAGCTGTATCAATTTGATCTTCAGAACGTAATACGAACTGACCTTTACCATCGTAGCCACCTGTTACGGTTTTTAATACGATAGGTAATCCAAGTTCAGCCACGGCTTGCTTTAAGCTCTCTAAGCTATCCACAGCACGATACGGTGCAACTGGAATACCGAGTTCATCAAACAAACTTTTTTCTGCCAAGCGATTTTGTGCTGTCGCCAAAGCAAGGCGAGGAGGGTGCAGTGTTTTGGTTTGGGTCAAAACATCTACATCAGCAACAGGCGTATTTTCAAATTCAAGACTGAATACATCGGCACTTGCGATGAAATCTTGTAGTGCTTCTGGATTTTTACTTGAAAATACATGACCTAAAATAGCTGCTGGGCAGTCTGTTTCGGCTTCGAAAAAGCTACATTGAATATTGAGTGGTAAAGCTGCTTGCGCCATCATGCGCCCAAGCTGTCCACCACCAAAAATACCGATGGTTTTATTCATGATTGGCCCCGTTATACTTGACCAGGAATGTTATTGTTCGATACTTTTTCCGTTTGAGCTGTGCGGAAATCAGCCACATTTTTAGCAATATCTGGGCGGGTTAAACCTAGAATTTGCGCTGCAAGAATTGCCGCATTGGTTGCACCTGCCTGACCAATTGCCAGTGTTCCCACAGCAATACCCGCTGGCATTTGTACAATCGAAAGCAATGAGTCAACGCCATTTAAAATTGAAGATTTAACAGGCACGCCAAGCACAGGTAAATCAGTTTTAGCAGCACACATCCCAGGTAAATGCGCCGCGCCACCCGCACCTGCAATAATCACCTGAATACCACGATCACGTGCTGTTTCAGCATATTCAAATAAACGATCTGGCGTACGGTGCGCAGAAACCACCTCAGCTTCAAAAGGAACACCCAATTGTTTGAGCATATTAGCGGTATGTTCAAGTGTTGCCCAATCGGATTGAGAACCCATGATAATTCCGACTAAAGGTTGGCTATCTGTTGCGACCGCATTCATTGGCTTTTCCAAAACATGATAAAAATAGGGAAATGTCTCGACTTACGCCAAGCACAAAGGAATAAACTGGAAAATATTATAGCGGTTTTTTCAGGCATCCCCAAATAAAGAACATTAGGGCAGTAGCCGAAAAATTAGCTCTGGTTACGGAACACAAAATAGACACAGCCCATTAAGCAAAACATCGCCCAGACATAATCCAACTTGAATGGTTGTTTAAACAGAAAAATCATAAAGGGCACAAACACAATCAGCGTAACAACTTCTTGGGTGATTTTCATTTCGCCCAAACTCCAACCCTGTTGATTTAATAGTTTAGTTGCAGGAATCATAAAACTATATTCCAATAGAGCAATCAACCAACTAAACAAAATCGCTTGCCAAAGCGGCGCATTGTGTAAAATTTTCAGATGCCCATACCACGCCATCGTCATAAAACAGTTAGAAATGATCAACAAACATAATGCTAAAAGTGTAGGGCTCAATCGGATGTCCTTTTATAAAAATAAGGGCTGAATCATTTGCATTTGAATACATCAGAATAACGTTAAAATCACTCAATTTTAAGTTAATAACAACAACGAATTTTGACTATCTTTTCCATGTCAGCCTTGCTATCGTTGCGATTGATTTTTATTGATAACGACAATCATACACACGAGATTAGTGCTGTATGTAAAGCAGTGGAGAAGGCGCATTATGCATCTGCATATTTTGGGTATTTGTGGCACATTTATGGGGTCTTTGGCTCTACTCGCACGAGATTTAGGACATAAAGTCACAGGTTCAGATGCCAATGTTTATCCACCCATGTCGACTCAACTGGAAAATGCAGGTATTGAATTGATGCAGGGCTATGACCGTAGCCACTTGCAACCGCATCCTGATCTTGTGATCGTCGGTAATGCCATGAAACGTGGCATTGATGCCATTGAATACATGCTGAATGAAGGCCTGCCTTATATTTCTGGCCCACAGTTTTTGGCAGATCATGTCTTGCAGGGCAAGCATGTACTTGGTGTGGCGGGGACACATGGCAAAACCACAACCACGACCATGCTGGCTTGGGTGCTTGATCAAGCAGGTTTAAACCCTGGCTTTTTGATTGGTGGCGTACCGCTTGGTTTTAGTGAAAGTGCACGTTTAGGTGGTGGCAAATATTTCTGTGTAGAAGCCGATGAGTATGATTCTGCCTTCTTCGATAAGCGTTCTAAGTTCGTTCACTATCACCCTAAAACAGCGATTTTAAACAACCTTGAATTTGACCATGCCGACATCTTTGATGACCTCGCTGCCATTCAAAAACAGTTTCACCATTTAGTGCGTACCATTCCAAGTGAAGGTCGTATTATTGCGCCGATTACTGAAACCAATATTGATGAAGTGCTAGAACAGGGCTGCTGGACGCCTGTGGTTCGTACCAGTCTTGAGCCAAATGACCAAGCTGCTTTATCTGCGGAGCTGATCAGTGCTGATGGCAGTCATTTTAACGTGCTTGAACACGGTCAAGTGATTGGTGAAGTGAAATGGAACATGACAGGGCAACACAGTGTTGCCAATGCTTTAGCCACCATTGCCGCAGCTCAGCATGTCGGTGTAACGATTGAACAAGCCTGTGAAGCCTTATCCAACTTCGGTGGCGTTAAACGCCGTATGGAGCTGTTAGGTACGGTGCGTGGTATCGAAGTCTATGATGACTTTGCCCATCATCCAACCGCAATTGAAACCACGCTGGACGGCGCACGTAAACGTCTAGGCGAACGTAAACTGTGGGCGATCATTGAGCCACGCTCTAACACTATGCGTATGGGCAGCCATAAAGATGGTTTGGCACATTCTGCACGTTTAGCCGATGAAGTGATCTGGTATCAACCAGAAGGCTTGGACTGGGATTTACAGCCTGTGATTGCCGCTTCATCAAACAAGGCCGAAGTTAGCCGCTCTTTAGATGAGATCATTGCCCGTGTGGTGAATGAAGCAGGTGAGGGCGATGCTGTGGTGATCATGTCCAATGGTGGTTTTGGTGGATTACACCAAAAGTTGATTACGGCTTTGTCGTAATCTAGCCTATAGCACACTTTCGTAATTCAATCTTGTCACGGTATTTACTACCGTGACAGGCGGCATGGATGCCGCCCGTTGAGCAGGGGTTACATGGACGTACCCTCTCAAAGGATTTTTGTTACCTTGCGGAGTAAACTCCTCACCCATGAAAAGTAAGGAAACGCCTATACCCAAACAACTCGACTATTCAGCCTATATGAGGCTGTGAAATATTGCCGAATAAACATATTTATCCATGCATTTAAAATTGCAATCAACTCAGTTTATTCACCAATTTCAACGGCAGAATCTTCATTGCAATCCCCATTGGCAACCACGGCCACTGCGGCACATACGCCTTCACGGGTTCCTTCTCAATCGCTTTCACCAAAGCCTTACTTCCCGTTTTTTCATCCACTTCAAACGGTAATTTCTTCGCACCTTCATTCAATTCAGTACGAATATAGCCAGGGAAAATCGTTGAGACTTTAATTGGCGTATTCAACAACTCGGCACGAATGCCTTCCGCTAAATGTGCCACTGCTGCTTTGCTCGCAGCATAGGTCGATAAATGCTTTGGTAAACCACGCATTGCACTCATCGAGGAAATCACCACCAAATGTCCTTTATTTTGCGCCCTAAAGATTTCAACCGCAGCTTCACATTGCGCCAATGCCGAAATAAAATTGGTTTCAGCCGTAGCGCGGTTTACATCAAAATGACCCTTACCGATACGGCGACCTTCACCCACACCTGCATTGACAATAATTCGGTCAATCGTTCCAAATTCTTGCTGAAAGGCTTTAAAAACCGTAAACACATCATCGTAATGGGTCACATCAAGGGTTTTAATCTTAACCTGAATCGAAAACTGGCTTTGTAGCTCCTGTTTGAGTGTTTCCAAACGTTCCAGCCGCCGTGCACACAACGCAAGATTATAGCCTTTGGCAGCAAATTCACGCGCCATACCTGCGCCCAAACCCGAGCTTGCCCCTGTAATTAAAATGGTCTTTGCCATGCCTGCCACCTATTTTTTAAATCCATGTTAAAAGTTCAGCATCACGTGCTTTTAAATAATGATGCTCATTAAAGCTGAGTAATTGCAACCGTCCATCTGTCCAACGCAGTGTGGTAATACTGGCATTGGCAATCGACCAATTTAACGCAAAGATCTGCTTTGCATTCAAACCTAATACTTTACCTACCGCCACAGAAATCACGCCACCAGAACTAAATACGACGGCTTGACGATGCTTGGTCATATCAATACTTTCGCAAAGCGATTGCAATGCTTGCTCAACACGTGATTGAAAGCCTAACCATGTTTCATGATATTCATGGTCATATTGCGCTCCAATCCAACGATCAATCGCACCATCAAAGATTTTGGCCAGATAAGCACGTGGATTGGCCATCAATTCAACATCCTGTTTCAGCAATTCAGGCTGATTAAACCGCGGTTCATATTGAGCAAACACATGCTGATGATCAAACTCATTCCAAGCAGACTCTGTTTGCACCACAACGTCTTGAAAATTCTGAGCCAAAGCCAACTGCGCGGTTTGTTGATGACGCTGCATTGACCCAGCAATCACGAGAGGAGTATGTTTTAGGGTTTGTTTAAAAAAATCACCCACAACCTGTGCCTGTTGTTCACCTTTAGCTGAAAGCTGATCGTAGCTCGCTGCACCAAACGACGCTTGCCCATGCCGCACCAAATAAATTGTGCTCATCGTTTTAAAATATCCTGTAGTTTTGCAGCATATTCAGGAATCAATGGACGTGCTTCAGTATTGTTTTGCGCAATCAGTTTTAAGGCCCGAATATGTAAGGCATGAATCAAAATCCAAAAATCCTTAAAGGCGGGATTATCAGTTTGCTGATGGTAATAACGATAATAAATCTGTTGCGCAATCACGGCTAAACGGAACAAACCAAACACTTCATAAAAGGCCCAATTCGTTGGTTGCAAACCTGTTTTTTCCAGATAGTAATCCACCACCTGTTGACGTGTCAGCATACCTTTTAAATTGGTCGGTTGACGGCGGCTTGATTTCATCAGCGCATCATCATCCTCTTGAATCCAGTAGGCAAGGGCGCTGCCCAAATCCATCAATGGATCACCGAGTGTTGCCATTTCCCAATCCAGCACACCAATCACTTTTGTAGGTTGTTGTGGATCTAAAATGACATTATCAAAACGCCAGTCATTATGAATCACGCAAGTTTTAGCATCGGCAGGGATATGTTCCAACAACCACTCACGCACAAAAGCAAAATCAGGTACATTTGGCGTGAGTGCTTTGCTATAACGTGCATCCCAACCTTCGACTTGACGGCGACAATAACCTTCACCTTTGCCCAGTTGTTCCAATTCTGTACCTTGATACGGCACTTGATGCAACTCAATCAGCTTATCCAGCACATTCAAACACAGTTGCTGAACCTGTTGCTCATCTAACTGTAATTCTTTGGGTAGGTTGGCACGTGGAATAATGCCTTCAATCCGTTTCATCACATAGAAATCACAGCCAATTACGCTCTCGTCCTGACACAGTGCCATCATTTCGGGCAGGACAGGGTAGAACGGCGCAAGATGCTTCTGCACATTGTATTCACGTTCCATATCATGTGCTGATTTGGCTTTGGTGCCTTTCGGTGGACGGCGTAAAATTAGATCTGCATTGTCATATTGCAGGCGATAAGTCCAATTCGATGCACCCCCCGAATATTGGGTGACTTGTGCCTGTCCTTGTAGATTTATACCTTGGTCTTTTAACCACGTTTCCACTGCGGAAATATCCAGTTCTTCGCCATGCCGAACCTGACCACCCACATCAATCACTGCCATTTTCTTATATCCTTATCAACGACCATAGCCACGTTTTTTGAGTTCTAGTTTAGCAATCATGCCCTTATGTACTTCGTCTGGTCCATCAGCTAAACGTAAACTGCGTGCTTGATTAAAGAATGCAGTCAGTGGTGTATCACGTGACACACCTTCGCCGCCATGAATCTGAATCGCCATATCCACCACATTTTGCAATACGGTTGGTGCAACCACTTTGATTGCAGAAATTTCGGTGAGTGCCGCCATATTACCTAAAGTGTCCATCTTGTAAGCCGCATACAGCGTTAATAAACGGGCTTGGTCGATTTGCACACGGGCTTCTGCCACACGTTCTAAATTCCCACCCAACTTTAATAATTCTTTACCAAATGCTTTACGGGACATGCCACGATCAATCATCAACTCTAAGGCTTTTTCAGCTGCGCCAATACAACGCATACAATGATGGATTCGTCCAGGCCCTAAACGCCCTTGAGCGATTTCAAAACCTTGCCCAGCGCCGCCAATAAAGCTGCTGACGGGTACACGCACATTGTCAAAACTGACCTGTCCATGCCCATGCGGCGCATCGTAATCACCAAACACAGGCAACATTCTTTCAATCGTCACGCCTTGCGTTTCAATCGGTACTAAGACCATCGAATGTTGATGATGACGGTCTTTGCTCTCGTCAGGGGTATAAGCCATGAAGATAATCACTTTGGCATTAGGATCACCCAAGCCCGATGACCACCATTTACGCCCATTCAGGACGATTTCATCACCATCAATCACTGCCGTGGCTTGCATATTAGTGGCATCACTGGAAGCCACGGCGGGTTCAGTCATACAGAACACTGAACGGATTTCCCCTGCAAGCAAAGGTTGCAACCATTGCTGTTTTTGTGCCTCGCTACCATAGCGCCATAACACTTCCATATTGCCGCTATCAGGTGCATTACAGTTAAATACGGTGGGTGCAAGTAAGCTACGTCCAGTCAGTTCGGCAATATGCGCATATTCCTGAACCGATAAACCAGCACCCAATTCCGCATCGGGCAAAAACATATTCCATAAGCCAGCCGCTTTAGCCTTATCTTTCAATTGTTGTAATTGTTCAGGCCACTGCCACTTGGTCCAGTCACCATCCACATTGAGATGATGGACGTCATCCCAAAATACCTTTTCGATCGGTTCAATTTCTTGTTGGATAAAGGCTTTGGTTCGTGCAATAAAATCCTGTGCGCGCTCAGATAATGCAAACATCATCATTTCCCTCAAAGTAAAAATTTGGCGAAGCTTGATTCGCTGCTTTACATCACCATAAGCGAAAATTTATTATGAATGAAATGATTTTATTTTATTCAAAACTATGAATCAGATTCATAATACTAGCCCATTGGAAGTGGCTCACTTTCATCGTATTGATATTAATTTATATCCGCTGTTTATTGCGATTTTTGAACAAAAGAGCATTTCTAAAGCTGCCCAATTGTTGTGTATCAGCCAATCTGCTGTCAGTCATGCTTTACAACGTTTACGTGTACAACTTAAAGATGAGCTGTTTGTGCGTAGTGGGCAAAAAATGCTGCCTACGCCTTATGCTGAGCAGATTTATCAGCCGATTCAAATGGCTTTATTGAGTATTCAAAAAATCGCTATGCCTCAGCAAGATTTTAGGCCGAGCATGCTACAAAGTATAAAAATCGCGATTCATGATGAAATCGAACCCATTATTTTTCCTCAATTGGTCAATCACTTTGCCAAGCAAAATCTCAATATCCAGTTTTTTAGTTCTAAACTTGATCGTAAAAATATGTTGGCTGATTTGTCAGCACAACAAATCGATTTTGTGATTGACTTAGTACAACCGTATCAAGCTCATTTACAGTTTGAAAACCTGATTGAAGATTATTTTGTGGTCTGCACACAGCAAACTAAAATGAATTTATCTCTGTATTTATCATCACCGCATATTGGTGTGTCATCACGGCGTACGGGGTTATTATTAGAGGATATTTATCTCAATCGGCAACAATTGTCTCGGCAAATTTTTTTACGCTGTCAGCACTATTCGACAGCTTTACAGGTCTTAGCGCAGCACCCAAATGCAATACTGACTATCCCTCAAAGTATTCTAAAACATCTACATTATTCAACGGATTTACATATCCATGCCTTACCGATTGAACTGCCCAAAATCAGGATGGGCATGTACTGGCATGAACATGTCAAACACAACCCACGACACCAATTTTTACGGACTGAGATTTTAAAGATTTTTAATCCTGACTTATTTGGTAGAGACTTGCACATTGTTTAAGAGTATGTAATTCTATACACATCTTTGGATGTCAGCATCCATACAGAATAGTTTGACAAGGGGAGTAGCCTCCTTCAAACCTAAGGACTGAAATTTAAGTGCTTAGGTGTCAGAGCTTCGTCATTACACTTTGCAAAAAGTCGGACTCTGAGCATCGCAATCGATTTGTGATGTAGGCAAGACCTTGATCATGTTGAAACAGATGTATTTATTCATCTGGCAACTGGTCAGGGTTTTTTTATGTCCATTTGCCAGAGAGGGAGTTGTGATGGACACTATCGGTAATATATGGCTATATGCCATCTTCTTTGGCATCGTCATCGTGATGCTATTGATCGATTTTTTGGGCTTTAAACAAAAGCAAAATCAGGATGTTCCAATTAAGCAAGCGGCTTATTGGAGTATTGCTTGGGTTTCAGTTGCGGTAATGTTTGGTGGTGGTTTGTGGTTCTATTTACAACAAACTGTTGGGGTAGGTATAGCCAACCAAAAAACCATGGAATACTTTGCAGGTTATTTGTTAGAAAAATCTTTAGCGATTGACAACGTTTTTGTTTGGTTAATGATTTTCTCTGCATTTGCGATTCCTTCTGCACTGCAACGTAAAATCCTACTCTACGGCGTATTAGGTGCCATCGTATTAAGAACCATCTTTATTTTTATTGGTGCATGGTTCGTTCAAGAGTTTTCATGGGTTCTTTACATCTTCGGTGCGTTCTTGGTCTATACAGGTTTCAAATTCCTAAAAGGGCAGGATGAAGAAAGCAATATCGAAGATATCAAAACTTTAAAATGGTTACGCAAGCATATGCGTATCACGCCACAGCTTGAGGGTGAAAAATTCTTTGTTCGCCGTGATGGTTTGTTGTGGGCGACACCATTATTTTTAGTTCTGATTTTGGTTGAGGGTTCCGACGTTATCTTTGCAGTCGACTCAATTCCAGCGATTTTTGCGGTAACTAGTGACCCGTTCATTGTCCTGACTGCAAACCTGATGGCGATTCTAGGCCTACGTGCTATGTTCTTCCTGCTGGCTGGTGCCGCAACCAAACTGCATTACCTACCATATGGACTGGGCATCATCTTATTGTTTATTGGTGCAAAAATGTTACTGTTAGATGTGTTTCATATGCCAATTTGGATTTCATTGGGCTTTATCGTACTGGTACTCAGTATCACCGCTTATCTATCATTACGTCATAATAAAAAGCAGTTGCAATCTTAATCAGTTGAATTCAGGCATTTGATAAATTCAGATGCCTGAACAGTTAAATCATAAAAATAGACTGTACATTAAAAAAACAGATCAATATCATATGGCGGCTTAAAGCTTTTATCTTTCCTAATCAGAAACATAATAAAACAAGGGCTGTTCACATCAATGTCGATCAGGCCAATTAAAATGAGTGGGGTCTCATGCGTTCTAAAAAAATTAATCTTGTGGTGGTGCCATTGCTACTCACTGCATGTAGCCACAATGATGGACCTCTAGTACAAGATGTTTATAACAATCAATATGATTGTGCAACAGACTGGAATACTGAAACTTGTGAAGAAGAAAATGGCTCAGGGGGTGGAAGTTCTACTGCTGGCGTTCGCTATTACGGTGGCTTTGGTTCTGGGCGTTATTTAGGACCACAATATTATCAACATAATCGTGAAGTCTCTTTTAAAGGCAACACCTTGAGACCACATACCAATCTCAGTGTGGGACAACCTTCAATTTCAACCACTGCAAAACGCTATTCTGTATCATCACCTATTCGTGGCGGTTTCGGTCGTGGCGGCTCATCATTTGGCGGCTAATTAAAAGACTGAAACTCAAGATGAAAAGAAAAATATTACCCCCCCGCACAGACTGGCAACTTGAACACCAAAAAATTGGTTTCGATTATTTTAATTTACCATCACTGGATGGCTCAATTTACTGGTCAGAAGGAATTGCCTACGAATTTACATTGAAGCAAATTGAACAGCTTGAAGATGCAGCCAATGAACTGCATCAAATGTGTTTAGCTGTGACAAGTGATTTGATTCAGCGCGGTAACTATCCTGATTATTTCCAGATTCCAGTTGCTGCAATTCCACAAATCGAGCAGTCTTGGCGACAAAATGCGCCGATGCTTTATGGACGCTTTGACTTTGCCTATGATGGGCGCAATATCAAAATGCTGGAATACAATGCTGATACTCCCACAGGACTGTTAGAGGCATCAGTAGCACAATGGCTATGGATCGAACAAGTATCTGGGATTTCGAATCGAGATCAGTTTAACAGTATTCACGAAGACTTGATTAAGCGTTGGCGAACCATTCTACCGCGAGGAAGTCACGTGCATTTTGCAGCCTGTCAGGAGGCAGGGCGAGAGGATTGGGGCAATCTAGAATATTTAATGGATACCGCTTTTCAAGCGCATCTACAAGTTTCTGAACTTTCAATGGAAAATATTGGCTGGAATGGACAAAGTTTTGTTGATCTGAATAATCGACCCATTCAAAACCTATTCAAGTTATATCCTTGGGAATGGATTTGGGAAGAATCATTCTCTCAATATCTGAGTCCGCAATCGAATTGGATCGAACCATGTTGGAAAATGCTGCTCTCTAATAAAGCAATTTTAGTGGAGCTTTGGAAACGCTATCCAAATCACCCACTTTTAGTTGAGACTCATCATTTTGATCCCCAGCAAAAATTCTCTGGCAAATGGGTGAAAAAACCGATCTTAGCAAGGGAAGGGGCGAATATTCGAGTGTTGCAAGATGGTCAAGATCAAGGGGCTGCTTCTGGTAGTTTCTATTTTGATGACTATGATAAATATGGCTATGTAGTACAAAAATGGGTAGAGACTCCATTGTTTGCTGGTCAGTTACCCACGCTGGGTTTATGGATGGTGGGACATCAGTGTGCAGGCATGTCGATTCGTGAGGACTGCTACGACATTATTGGCAATGATGCCCATTTTGCCGCGCATTATTTTGTGGAATAGAGAAAAGACAATATTTATATGTAGAGAAATCATCTACATTTTTTATTTTTTGAAGGTAAATCTCATAATATTCTATCTTCCCCCAACGGCATGGCTGTCGCTGGTTTAGCTGTGGTATCAGGCAGGTACCATCAGCTAAAGAAAGGATTTTTTTACTTTTGATCCATCAAAAGTAAAGCGTAATTCAATATTCATCCTAATCACTCATACGCTATATCATCATAAAAGATAGACTTAAATCCTATGCGCTGCAACCCGTTTCATATAAGACACCAAACGAGTAAAAAATAAAATTTGCAGAAAAATGGTAAAAGCCGAAACACACCATTCGTACCACATTTCAAATGCGGTTTGCGCTAAACCAAAATATTGATAAACTCCCAATAAAACTAGCCCAAAAACAATTCCAAACACAGTATTTTGCATCAAAATAGGAAAGGACAACGCCGTGACCCGATTTAAGAAATGGACACCTTGATCAGCACCATTGGCTTGATAAGTCCGTTGAATCCCAATCAGCATAATCAGTAGGGTCAATGCAGCTTCAATCCCAATCACTCGAATATCAGAATAAGGCGAATACATACCGTAATAGTACACAGCACTCACGACCAATGCCGCTGCGAGATAATAGTTTTTATAATGTTGTTTACTTAGAGTATCTTCAGCCAACTCATGCGCCAAAGCTTTGGTATTCCAATAATACATGTGTATTTTTCTCAAGAAGTATCATTATTGCTGACAATTTACGTATTTACACCGAAAAGTAAAGTGAATTGATCCAATCAATTACTCATACCTCGCTCGGCTTTCTATACTTAAATTAGACGAATAATCCAGTAAAACGAGCAAAATCGAGTACAATCAATCGAAAAAAGTAAAATTGTAGGTTGTTATGACTTTGGCTACTCCCATCACTGTTATTCGTGGTCGCTTCTTAGATATTCAAAAAACTGTTGCTCAAGCAAATCAAATTGCAGATCAAGTCCGTTATCTCGAAGATGGTGTCCTCATCACGGAACAAGGCAAAATTCGCTGGTTTGGGACATGGGAAGATGCTCAAGACCATCTACCAATCAATATTGAAATTCAGCATTATCCAGAGCAACTGATCATCCCAGGCATGATCGATACGCATATTCACTTTCCACAAACGGAAATGGTCGGTGCTTACGGCGAACAACTTTTGAGCTGGTTAAACACTTATACGTTCCCAACTGAAATCCAGTTTAAAGACAAAGCTTATGCGAGCGAGATCGCCAAGTTTTTTGTGAATGAACTGCTTAAAAATGGCACAACCACTGCACTAGTATTTTGTACGGTTCATCCTGAATCAGTAGATGCTTTATTTGAAGCCGCAGAACAGCATCAGATGCGTCTAATTGCAGGTAAAGTCATGATGGATCGTCATGCACCTGAAGCCCTGTGTGATAGCGCAGACAGCAGCTATGACGACTCTAAGGCACTCATTGAGAAGTGGCATGGTCAAGGTCGTGCGTTATATGCCATCACACCACGTTTTGCTCCAACCTCTACACCTGAACAACTTGAAACAGCAGGGCAACTCAAAGCTGAATATCCTGATGCTTATGTACATACACATCTAAGCGAAAATAAAGATGAAATTGCATGGGTTAAAGATTTATTCCCAGCACAAAAGGGTTATTTAGATGTCTATCATCATTATGGCTTAACGGGCCAGCGTTCTGTATTTGCTCACTGCATTCATTTAGAAGATGATGAATGGCAATGTATGCATGAGACTGACTCTGCAATTGCGTTCTGCCCAACCTCAAATCTGTTCTTAGGTAGTGGTTTATTTCCGCTGAACAAAACATGGCAACAGCAAGTTAAAGTTGGATTGGGAACTGACGTTGGGGCAGGAACCTCTTTCAGTTTATTACAAACTGTCAATGAGGCTTACAAAGTACAACAGTTGCAGGGCGATAAATTGTCTGCCTTTGAATCGCTGTACCATGCAACAGTAGGCGGTGCAAAAGCCCTTGACCTTGATAACAAACTCGGTAACTTTAATGTAGGAAAGGAAGCTGATTTTGTGGTGTTGAACCTTAAGCCAACTGCATTGCAACAGTTGCGTCAGTCACGTTCAAAATCACTTGAAGATAGCCTATTCGCCTTATTTACCATGGGGGATGATCGAAATGTCGAGGCAACCTATATCTATGGACAAAAAGCCTATAGCCAAAGCTAAAGTTTTGAATAAACGAAAAATTGGGTGGATATTATTGGCCATCGGCGGTGCTGTGCTACTGAAACGTGACAGTACATCTGCTCAAAATGAAACATTTTCTTCATCATCAAAAGGTGCATGAAATCTGATTTTGTTTTAAAATTGCCACATTAGCTCAAGATTACGAGGTGTTGCAGGTCAACACCTTTTTTATTTTCCCTTTTTTAAGTTTTAGGAATCTACCGATGACCATTGCAATGCGCATTATGATTTCGAGCGAAGAGATTCAAGCCAAAGTCAAAGAACTTGGTGAAAAGATCAATGCACACTATGCTCAAAGTGATAAAGAGCTGGTATTGATTGGCTTACTGCGTGGCTCAGTCATTTTTATGGCAGATTTATGCCGTTCAATCGAAAAACCACACGAACTCGATTTTATGACTGTGTCTAGCTATGGTGGCGGGACGGTTTCAACCCGCGATGTCAAAATTTTAAAAGATCTTGATGGTGAGATTCACGGTAAAGATGTGCTTGTTGTTGAAGATATTATTGATTCAGGGAATACCTTGAGCAAAGTCGTTGAAATGCTCAAAACACGTAATCCAAACTCAATTGAACTTTGTACTTTGGTGAGCAAACCTTCACGCCGTGAGATTGATTTAGAAGTAAAATTCTTAGGTTTTGAAGTCGAAGATCGCTTTATTGTCGGTTACGGTTTAGATTTCAATCAAAAGTATCGTCACTTACCCTTTATCGGTGAAATCGGTCTTTGATCAATTATAAAGGCGCTTTAAAGCGCCTTTTTTATTCTAGCTTGTTAATCAAAGCACGATAAAGATTGCACAAAAATACGACATAACTCAGTAATCCACTACAGACAGAGTTAGGCTAAATCGAGCAGGATAGTAACAAACAAATACTATGGTAAAACAAGGAGAAAAGGTCATGTGGTCTCTCATTGTAGCGATTGTGGTCGGTTTTTTTGCAGGTTTAATTGCCCGTGCGTTGCATCCTGGTGAAGATAAAGCAGGATTTATTGTTACCACCTTATTAGGGATTGCAGGTTCATTATTAGCAACCTATGGCGGTCGCTTACTTGGATTATATGGTGAAAACTCAGCGGCTGGCTTTATCGCATCGGTCATTGGTGCCATTATTATTTTATTCATCTACAACTTGGTCACCAAGAAAAGTTAGAACAAAATAAATTAAAAATGCCCAAATCATTTTATTACAATGCATTGGGCATTTTTATTTATAAACCGAGTTCTTTCCAAATCATCCGAATGTCTTCAGCACTCCGCCCGCCAACCATTTTCAGACCATTGCCGAATATCAGCGTTGGCGTTCCTTCTATACCTAATTTTTTCCCTAATTCTAGATTGCGATCAATCGGATTAGTACAAGTTTTTTCTTTAGGCTGTACATTCTTCTGCAATAAGTTTTTCCACGCATAAGCTTGGTTAGGATCACACCAAATCGATTTTGAGACCGCAATCGATTGTGCTTTTAGTGGGTAGATAAACGTATAAATGGTGACATCATTGAGCTTATCCAGTTCAGCTTCTAATTTCTTACAATAGGGGCAATTCGGATCTGAAAAAATAGCGAGCTGCTGTTTACCATTGCCCTTTATCGTTTTTATTGCATCTTTTAAAGGTAATTGTTTCCAGTCAATTGAATTTTGCTTTAGAACCAAGTCCTTGGTCAGATTCTTTTGATCTTTTAAACGAACCATCGAACCAATAAAAATATGTTGGGCATTTTCATCCAAATAAATAATCTGATTGTCTAAATTGGCACTATATAGTCCTGTCATTTCTGTTGCTTGAATATTGCTAACATGAATATTGGGATATTGCTGATTTAAATTATTTTTTAAGGTTTCTACATTTGCAAAAATCATCGCAGACGTGCAACTCAATAATGAAAATAAAGCGATTCTTTTCAACATGTCTCATACTCAACTCATAATTAGCGCTATTTTAATCAGGCTTATCCTCATAAATTGCACAGCTTACTCAGTCACAACCAAAAGCCAACCAATCATCGTCATGTTTCACGTGGAACATCCTTTTTTAAAAAGTGGTTTCAAATCAAAGATAAAAAAAAGCTCGTTTTGGTAAAAAAATGACAAAAATTCTCACATTGTATTGATCTTCATATAATAAATAAAAATCAAACTAGATCGATGGGTTTATTTTTGGAATAATCCAATCACAATCAGCAAGGCAACTTTTGTAATCTCGTTCAGCGTGAATGAAAAGCCATGAAATGACTTACAGAACTTTTGAAACTTTATTTTAAAGAAACAAGGATATGTTTTCCTTTGCATGATTAGTTTTAACTTCACACTATCTGACTCAATCTAGTCTTGTCTTAAAATTTAGGTACATCCATGTATAATGCGGAATTATTAGAAGAAGCCAAAACGTTTATGTTTCATATGTTGACCAAAGTGGTTGAATATGGCGGCTCAGATTTATTCATTACAGCAGACTTTCCACCGAGTATTAAACTCCAAGGTTTAATGCGTCCTTTAGGTCAGCAAACTTTAACCCCAGAAAAAACTAAGCTATTTGCATATAGCTTAATGAATGAAAAGCAACGCCAAGAATTTGAAAATGAATGGGAATGTAATTTCGCAATTAATATTCCAGAAGTATCACGCTTTCGTGTCAATGTATTTAAGCAACAACTACAAATCGGCATGGTTATCCGAACCATTACGTCAGAAATCCCAACCTTCCAAAAGCTCAAACTCCCAGAATCATTGAAAAATGTCATGATGGAAAAACGTGGCTTAGTATTAGTCGTAGGAAGTACGGGGTCAGGTAAATCAACCTCATTAGCGGCAATGATTGATTATCGTAATGAAAATTCGGCGGGGCATATTATTACGGTTGAAGACCCCGTGGAATATGTCCATAAGCATAAGAAGTCAATGATTACCCACCGTGAAGTAGGTGTAGATTGCCACACTTGGCACCATGCCTTAAAAAATACATTGCGTCAGGCACCTGATGTCATTTTGATTGGTGAAATCCGTGATACTGAAACCATGGAACATGCCATTGCTTTTGCTGAAACTGGGCATTTATGTTTAGGAACTTTACATGCCAACAACGCCAATCAAGCATTAGATCGGATCATGAACTTCTTTCCAGATGAACGCCGTAATCAATTGCTGATGGATCTTTCATCTAATATGAAAGCGATTATTTCTCAACGCTTGATCCGTACTCAAGATGGTCAAGGTCGTCGTGCAGCCGTAGAGATTCTACTGAATACACCATTAATTGCAGAAAATATCTTAAAAGGTCAATTTCATAATCTTAAAGAAATTATGACCAAGTCTCGTGAATTAGGTATGCAAACTTTTGATCAGGCCTTGTTTGATTTATACAACGAAGGTGCAATTAGCTATGATGAAGCGTTACGTAATGCTGACTCATTGAATGAGTTACGCTTACAAATTAAGCTGAAAAGTACTCGTCAAGAAGGAGTTCCAGCTAGTGCAGCAACTTCTTTAAATATGCTGAAAGAAGACTCTGAAGAGCAAGAAATGCAAGGCATTTAAACAAAAAAAACAGCCTAAATAATAGGAATTATTTAGGCTGTTTTTTTAAAATCTAAAGATTTATATTCAATATTTTAGGAATCAATTGAAAATTTCTTCTTTAAAGCATGCCAATAACGAATCATTTTATTCTTAAAATTTATGATAGTTGCTTTAAAACCAACTTCTTTTTTCGGCTGGTGCTTTAATCTCTCTTGTAAAAGTTTTTCTTTTTCCTGAATTTCAGCAAGTTTACGTTCTTTTGCTTGTTGTTGTTCTTTAACCTTATCAGCTACAGTCTGACCTGTACCTTTGCAAGGTTTGGATTGGAATATAACAGATCCATTCTCTTTACATTGATAAACCTCTGTTTTCGCATAAATAAATGTCGAAAACATACAAAAAAACACAGTCAAAATAAAATAGTTCACGGTATATAACCTAATATTCATTTTAGAATTTAATCAGTTTATCATTACCAATTTTAAAATATATTAATTTATATTCACAAGATAAATTAAAGCTATATAAGCATAAGCAAAATAATGAAACGAATTAATAATTTTTATTAATCTAAAAAATTAATTCTTTAATTGGCATAAAATACACAATAAATTCTACAAAAAAAGCACTAAGAAGATATTCTTAATGCCTATATAAAATTTTAAACTCTTAAAAAATTACTTTCCAATACAGAATGAACCAAAAATCTTTCCGAGTAAATCATCAGCACTGAAATCACCCGTGATTTCGCCCAACGCATTTTGAGCCAGTCGCAATGATTCAGCTACAAGTTCACCTGCATTAAACACAACTAACTGCTCACGTGCTTCTGCAAGATAGCGCTGAGTACGCTTCATTGCATCTAAATGACGTGTTCGGGCGATAAAGGTGTCTTCCTCAGGTTGAAAGCCCGCATGCGCTGTAATCGCCTCTATGAGCGCCTGAACACCCATATCTTGTTTTGCGGAGACACTGATATGACGGAAGCCTTGATAATCACTTAATGTGGCATCTTGACCCGTTAAATCGCATTTATTGCCAATCAATAGCAAACGTTTTGGCTCAAGATGCTCTGAAAAATATTCATACGCCAATTGCAATGGCTCATCACCTTGATTCAAGTCATACACCAACAGCAGCAAATCGGCTTGTTCGATTTCCTTGATTGCACGACGAATCCCTTCCTGCTCCACAATATCACCCGTCTCACGTAAACCAGCAGTGTCAGTTAAGGTGATCGGCAAGCCATTTAAACTGATCTTTTCATGTAGTACATCACGAGTAGTACCTGCAATATCGGTCACAATGGCACGCTCATGCCCTGCAAGTACGTTTAACAGACTCGATTTACCCGCATTGGGCTTACCCGCGATCACCACCTGTAACCCTTCACGTAACAGCTGTCCTTGGCGTGCAGATTGCTGTACTGCCTTGACCGAATCCTGTACATCATCCAGCAAAGCTAAAATCTTGCCATCGGCAAGGAAATCAATTTCTTCTTCTGGAAAATCAATCGCAGCTTCAACATGCAAACGCAAGTGAATGAGCTTTTCTAAAACCGTATTAATTTTGGTTGAAAATGCACCTTGTAGGGAACGAACTGCCGAACGTGCAGCCGCCTGTGAGGTGGCATCAATCAAATCAGCAATCGCTTCCGCCTGTACTAAATCCATTTTGCCATTTTCGAAGGCACGCATAGAAAACTCACCCGCTTTTGCAGCAGTCGCGCCCAAATCGAGCAAACGTGCCAGCAAAGCATTCTGGATGACAGGGCCACCATGCCCCTGTAACTCCACCACATCTTCACCCGTGAACGAGTGAGGATTCTGAAAACAGAGCACAATCCCTTCGTCCATAACGGAACCATCGGCATCACAAAACTGACGGAAGCCCGCCATTCGTGCAGCAGGAAGTTTTTTCTGGGTTAGTTGCTCTGCTATTGCATAGGCTTTCGGTCCAGAAAGTCGAATCACGCCCACACCACCACGACCTAATGGGGTAGCAATCGCAGCAATTGTGGTTTGATGTTGCATGTTAAATTCACCTAAAAAAACACGAGGGTTATGAAACAGGAACCCTAAATACAGACAAAGAAAAATCCGCCTAAGATTACCATCTTAAGCGGATTTATTCAGTAAAAGTTCGAACTTAAGCGCTCGGCTCAACCTTGTTGAGACGGTCTTTCTCGACACCTTTGTTAATAAACCATTGTTGTAAAATGGTAATACTATTGTTGACGATCCAGTAAAGCACGAGGCCCGCAGGGAAGAACAACATGAATACCGTAAACATGATTGGCATGATACGGAACACTTTTGCCTGCATTGGATCAGTCGGTTGTGGGTTCAGCATTTGCTGAACATACATGGTCACACCCATGATCAACGGCAAGATAAACCATGGATCCATCGCAGATAAATCTTGAATCCAACCTAACCACGGTGCATGACGAAGTTCAACGGATTCCATCAACACCCAGTACAAGGCTAAGAAAATCGGCATTTGTAGCAATAACGGCAAGCAACCAGACAATGGATTGACTTGTTCACGCTTATATAAGGCCATCATTTCTTGTGAGAAACGCATACGGTCTTCACCAAATTCTTCTTTCATACGTTGCATTTCTGGTGCAATCACACGCATTTTCGCCATCGAACGATAACTTTTTGAAGAAAGTGGCCATAAAATCAACTTCACCAAGATCGTCAATAAGATAATTGACCATCCCCAGTTACCAACAAGATTATGGAAGAATTGCAAGCCCAGGAACAATAACTTGGCAATTGGCCATAACCAACCGTAATCTACAGTTTGGTTTAAACCAGCAGCTAAATCTTTGAGTTCAGACTGAATTTTTGGGCCAGAATAAAGTTGTGCATCCACTTCCATTGACGTACCCGCAGGTACATTGATCACTGGAGAGGTGAAGCCCATGATATTCATGCCATCAGCAGACTGACGCGATTCCAGCTTGGCAGTATAAGGTTGGCCATCAGCCTGAGTCAGTTTTAAATTCCCAGGAATCCAAGCACTGACAAAATAATGCTGAACCATGGCCACCCAGCCACCTTTCGCTTCGACATTCAGTTTTTCATCATTGAAATTCGCAAATTTCAACTTGTTATAATGCTCCTCTGGCGTGCCCCATGCACCCCCAAGATAAGTTCCCAAAGTAAAGATACCTTGAGAAGATTTACCTGGATCATCAGAATTGTCACGCTTTAACTGACCAAACATTTGGCCTTGCCAGTTTTGCTGACTACGGTTAACAACCTGATGTTTCACTGTAATTGGGTAATCACCTTGCGTGAAGGTGAACGACTTAATCACTTCCACACCTTCAGGTGTTTTAAATACCAATGGCACAGTCAACACTTGATGTGTCTTACCATCTTTTGCTGCAACGCTCTTCGCATCTGCCAAAGTATACGCTGTTTTTTCAACATCATACATTGGACGGCCGCTACGGCTGCTATCTGGTCCATTTAAACCAATTAAACCAGATTGAGCGACATAAGTACGTTTCGCATCACTTTCCAGCATGACAAACGGCTTATCGCTGTCTTTGCTTTCATCATGGCTTAACAATTCAATACGGACAATATCACCACCTTTTGGATTGATCCACAGGTGATAAAGATCAGTTTGTACTGAAATCAGTTGCTGACTCACAGATGTATTATGCTCTGTGGTTTGTGATGCAGTCACATTTGCTTGTGGCAAGTCTGAAGCCGCTGTTGCATTTTGAGCGTTTGGCAAATCTGCAGATACTTCATGTGCAGTCACAGCCGCCGCTTGTTGTTGCGGTGCCGGTGCAGCATGACCATAATCTTTTTGCCAAGCCAAAATAAGCAAATATGCGGTAACAAACATGGCTCCAAGAATTGCAAATCTGGCCCATTGTTGCATATCTATAATCCCAAATGGTTAGAGAGATTTTGCTTGAATAAACGATCACGAAAGGGTACAGCAACGTGATGCATTTGAGAATCTATTTGATGAAACGAAATAAAACGAACTGCTTTGCGTGGTACTGGATCGTAGCCTGAGCCACCCCAAGGATGACAACGGCAAATTCGTTTAGTCGATAACCAGACACCTTTGACCGCCCCATGTGTTTGCAATGCTTCAATCGCATATTGCGAGCAAGTAGGAATATAGCGACAACGAGGACCTAATAATGGACTAATAGCAATCTGGTAACATCTTATCAACCAATGTAGTAATCGTACCATTGGAGATCTCTAATTTTGTGAGGATGTTATAACAGCTTTTGAATGCTTTTTTGCTAAGCGTTGTAATTTTTGCCAAGCAAACTCTAATTGTTGATGTAATTCTTGATTTGCGATTGCTTCTATACCAACTTTAGGCATCACCACAATATCGATATCAGCATTAAATTGCACTTTGTGTAAGCGAAAGCTCTCCCGAGCAAGACGTTTTATTCGATTTCGTTCATGAGCACGACGTACTTTCTTTTTAGCAACGACAATACCCAAACGGCTATTTGGCTGTTCGGTTAATTTTGCTAAAAAAAGGAAATGGGGCTGGTGCACTTTAAAAAGTGCACCATCAAATACACTTTTGTAATCAGCGGCACAACGAATACGAGATTCAATGCCGAAACTGTAAAGTGCCATCACCCAAATCTGGTCAGCTTAACAGTATTAAACAGTTAAGCTATGACGACCTTTTGCACGACGACGAGCTAAAACTTGACGACCTGCTTTAGTAGCCATACGAGCGCGGAAACCATGAACGCGTTTACGCTTTAATTCAGATGGTTGGAAAGTACGTTTCATATCGAAACTCCCAAAATGATCTTTCTATAAAGGTCCGCGATTTTATTGTGCAATGTTTACGCTGTCAATGGAAAATCAAAAACTTTACATTTTGTTTGTTCTGTTTTGGAGCAATAAAACACCTAGCAAATATCTCACATGATGGAAAACAAAAAATATACACAAGCTATCCCTTTATATTATATCAATATTCAACTATATTCACAGCTTACAGACAGGCTTATCAACAACCCGTCTCATGATTTAAATTTAATTCTTGGATTTTGAATTTAAATTTCGATATGCTTAGTTATCCACAACCCAACCCAATCTTATAAGTAAATTCAAATTTTAAAATTTAAATTTATTCTTATTAGGATGCATTTTTTCTGTGGAAATTGATGTTTTTATACGGTTAAACAAGGATTTACTTTGTGGATAACTATGTTTTTATTAATTTTATAAATTGTGGATAACTTTAGCACTAAAACTATCCACAGCTTGTGCAAAAAGTTATGCACAAGTGGTTTTAAATTTAAATTTATAATCAAATGCTTTCTTTTTCGGCAAAAGTCTCATAAATTTGCCTGACAGATGTGGATAACTTGGTTAGAATGGCGACCCCTTCGAAAGATGGGATTGGTGGTTTCTTTATTTTTGAATTTAAAATGGATATTAGGGGATGCACATGCTCTGGACAGACTGCTTAACTCGCTTGCGACAAGAGCTCTCTGACAACGTCTTTGCGATGTGGATTCGTCCTTTGGTTGCTGAAGAAGTTGACGGTGTGATGCGTTTATATGCACCTAATCCATATTGGACACGTTATATTCAAGACAACCATTTAGAGTTAATTTCAATTCTTGCTGAGCAATTATCGGAAGGTCGAGTACGTCAGGTTGAAATCTTGGTTGATTCGCGTCCAGGTACTATTTTGTCTTCTCATGAGCAACCTGCAACCACGACCGCGGCTTTAGGTAACACTTCAACCACTCCAATCGTTCCTATTAAAGCTAAGAAAGAAACTGATTTGGTGCAACCAAGTCAAAGTGTCGCGAAAATACCAAAGAAAAGACAACTCAACCCATTATTTACATTCTCTTTATTTGTTGAAGGTCGTTCTAACCAAATGGCTGCTGAGACTTGCCGTAAGGTATTAACCCAATTAGGCGCATCTCAGCACAATCCTTTATTTTTATATGGTCCAACAGGTTTGGGTAAAACACACTTGATGCAAGCCGTAGGGAATGCACTTTTACAAGCCAAACCGAATGCACGTGTCATGTATATGACCTCGGAAAGTTTTGTACAAGACTTTGTCAGTTCATTGCAGAAAGGTAAGGTTGAAGAGTTTAAGAAAAATTGTCGTTCTTTAGATTTATTGTTGGTTGATGATATTCATTTGCTTGCTGGTAAAGAAGCAAGCCTTGTTGAATTCTTTTATACATTCAATGCTTTACTGGATGAATCTAAACAAATTATTTTAACCTCAGACCGTTATCCAAAAGAACTCACGGAATTGGATCCGCGTTTGGTTTCTCGATTCTCTTGGGGATTATCTGTTGGTGTTGAGCCACCAGATATTGAAACACGTATCGAAATTTTGCTAAAAAAAGCTGAAAATAGTGGGGTAGATTTGCCACGAAATTGTGCTTTATTCATTGCACAACAAGTGGTCGCAAACGTTCGTGAACTTGAAGGTGCCCTCAATAAGGTGGTGGCTATCTCACGTTTTAAAGGCACTGCGATTGATTTGGATGTGGTGCGTGAGTCATTAAAAGATGTTTTAGCGATTCGTGCACGCACCATTAGTGTGGAAAATATTCAGCGCGTCGTCAGTGAATATTTCCGTATCCCATTAAAAGAATTAATTGGACCTAAGCGCACCCGTATTTATGCACGTCCACGCCAATTAGCGATGGGGCTAGCCCGAGAGCTGACAGGGGATAGTTTTCCTGAGATTGGAATGGCATTTGGTGGCCGTGATCATAGTACCGTGATGCATGCCTGCGAAAAAGTGGTCAGCTTGCGCGAACAAGATCCAATTTTTAATGAAGATTATAAAAACTTACTTCGTCTGTTACAAAGTTAATCTATTTTTCAGAGTTGCAAACTACTTTTAAGTGCAGCATAGTACACTGCTAACATTCATATCAGCTTCTGTTGTAAGAGGAATAAAATCGTGCGTTTGAAAATCGCTAAAGAAAGTTTAGTCAATGTTTTATCACATGTGGTGGGGGCTGTTGAGCGTCGCCATACCTTGAATATTCTTTCAAATGTCAAAATTCAAACCACTCAACAGGCCTTAACGATTACGGGTTCTGATTTAGAAGTTGAATTAGTCGCAAGCACAACTTTATCTGAAGGTGCTTGTTTAGAGGTAGGTGAAACAACCGTTCCTGCACGTAAACTCGTTGAAATCTGTAAATCCCTTCCGACAGCAGCCTTGATTGATTTGCAAATAACAGAAGACCAACGCTGTATTTTAAAATCAGGCAATAGCCGTTTCGTATTAGGTACCCTTCCAGCAGAAGATTATCCATTACTCACGACTGACAATAGTCAAGGTACTCAGGTTCAAGTCACTCAGCGTGAATTAAAACGTTTATTTGAAAAAACAGCCTTTGCGATGGCGGTTCAAGATGTACGTTTTTACTTAACTGGTACTTTGTTGGAAATTGATCAAAATCAATTGCGTACAGTAACAACAGATGGTCATCGTTTAGCTTTGTGTGAAGTTGTTGCTTCATCAACTGCATCGGCACCGATTCAAGCGATCGTACCTCGTAAAGCGGTTGGAGAGTTACAACGTTTACTGAGTATTGAAGACGAACAGTTGACTGTGTTGATTGGACGTGAATTGTTGAATGTCACCATCAATACGCCAAGCCGTGATAAAGAGCAGGGCGATATTACCGTGCGTTTCACCACTAAACTAATTGATGGAAAGTTCCCTGATTATCGCCGTGTGATTCCTAAAAATGGTGACAAGCATGTCTTTATTGCTCATGATGTCTTTAAGCAATCTTTACAACGTGTTGCTATTTTAAGTAATGAAAAACTTCGTGGTGTTTTCTTGAATTTTAATCAAGATTCATTGCAGTTGCGTGCCAATAACCCAGAACAAGATGAGGCGGTTGAAGATATTGCAATTCAATATCAAGATTCACCTTTAGAAATGTCATTTAATGCGCAATATATCCTTGAAGTACTTGGTGTGCTGGATGGTGATGACGTGAAAATGAGCATGAGTGAAGCCAATCAGTCGGTGCTTATTCAAGATCCAGCGCATCCTGATCAAACTTATGTCGTGATGCCAATGCGAGTTTAATGAAGATTGATGTTTGAGTTTTAAAGCATGCAAATCACGCGTTTAAATATCGAACGTGTACGTAATTTAAAAACGGTTGCACTCCATGAGTTGCAACCGTTTAATATTTTTTACGGCGCAAATGGTTCTGGAAAAACGTCAGTTCTAGAGGCTATTCATTTACTGGCAACAGGGCGTTCATTTCGCACCCATATTCCAAAACATTACATTCAATATGAAGCCGGCGATGCGATTGTTTTTGCGCAATCTGCCACTGAACGTATTGGCATGCAGAAGCTGGCTTCGGGCGAACACGTGATTAAGGTCAATGGCGATACCATTGCGACTCAAGGTCAACTGGCAAAATTATTACCTTTACAGCATATCGATCCACAAAGTACCGATATTATTGATCATGGCGCAAAGCCAAGACGACAGTTATTAGACTGGTTAATGTTCCACGTGGAACCTGAATTCTATTTTGCATGGCAGTATTATTCTCGCGCACTCAAACAACGGAATAGTTTACTCAAAACACGGCGTAATCTGACTTTGGCTGATTTAGAGCCTTGGAATAAAATGCTCAGTGATTATGGTGAAATGTTGCATTCACAGCGGGTCAGTATTGTTGAGCAATGGAACCAATTTTTCCATGAAGATTTAAAAATACTGCTACCTAATCTTGAGATAGAACTGGAATACAATCCTGGTTTTCATACTGAGCAAGGTCTATTGCAAGACTTGGTTCAGCAGCATCAAAAAGATCTGGATCGGCGTTATACTGAGTATGGTCCGCATCGTGCTGATTTACGGTTAAAAACACCTTTTGGCAATGCGGATGATGTACTCTCTCGTGGGCAAAAAAAGTTGTTAATCATGGCATTAAAACTGTCACAAATTGCAATGCTGCATGCGAGTAATAAGGAAACTGTGGTATTATTAGATGATCTGACAGCAGAGTTAGATGAGACCGCACAACAACGGTTAATTGAGCGATTGAGTCAGTTAGGAAGTCAAGTTTTTATGACCACCTTAGACCATGCGTCGGTATTAAAACACTTACAGGATTTGTCGATTTCTTTTCAATTGTTCCATGTTGTTCACGGTCAAGTCAGTCTTGCTGCACCATAATTTTATTTCCTCATTTTTGGATAGATTAATATTTACTAGGGAGTAACCATGAGTTCAGAGTCTCAATCAGTCTCTCAAACAGAACAAACAAATGAAAAGGCTTATGATTCCTCTAGTATCAAAGTTTTACGTGGATTAGACGCGGTTCGTAAACGTCCTGGTATGTATATCGGTGACACTGATGACGGTACAGGTTTACACCATATGGTGTTTGAGGTGGTGGATAATGCCATCGATGAAGCTTTAGCAGGACATTGTGATGAAATTTTAGTCACGATCCATGAGGATGAGTCGGTCAGCGTATCCGATAATGGTCGTGGTATTCCAACAGATATTCACCCAGAAGAGGGGATATCTGCGGCAGAAGTGATTTTGACCATTCTGCATGCGGGTGGTAAGTTTGATGATAATAGCTATAAGGTGTCAGGCGGTTTACACGGTGTAGGCGTTTCAGTTGTAAATGCTTTATCAAAAAAATTACAACTTACAATTTATCGTGCTGGACAGATTCACGAGCAAGAATATCAGCATGGTGATTCACAATATCCATTACGTGTGATTGGTGAAACAGATAAATCGGGTACAACGGTTCGTTTTTGGCCAAGTGAGCTAACGTTTAGCCAAACCATTTTTAGTGTCGATATTTTGGCACGTCGTTTACGAGAGCTATCTTTCTTGAATGCAGGTGTTCGAATCGTTTTACGTGATGAGCGTGTCAATCTTGAGCATGTTTATGACTATGAAGGAGGTTTATCTGAATTCGTTAAATATATTAACGAAGGTAAACACCATTTGAATGATATTTTTCATTTTACCGTTGCTGCTGACAATGGTATTGGGGTTGAAGTTGCGTTGCAGTGGAATGATAGTTATCAGGAAAATGTACGTTGCTTTACCAATAACATTCCGCAAAAAGATGGTGGTACACACCTTGCAGGTTTCCGTGCAGCATTGACTCGTGGCTTAAACAGCTACATGGAAAATGAAAGTTTATTGAAAAAAGAAAAAGTTGCTGTCACAGGTGACGATGCACGTGAAGGTTTAACTGCAATTATTTCAGTGAAAGTACCTGACCCTAAATTCTCTTCACAAACCAAAGAAAAATTGGTTTCGAGTGAAGTAAAACCTGCGGTAGAGCAGGCCATGAACAAAGAGTTTTCTGCTTATTTACTGGAAAATCCACAAGCAGCGAAATCGATTGCAGGTAAGATTATTGATGCGGCGCGTGCGCGTGATGCAGCGCGTAAAGCGCGCGAAATGACTCGTCGTAAGAGCGCATTAGATATTGCTGGTTTACCAGGTAAATTGGCAGACTGTCAGGAAAAAGACCCAGCATTGTCCGAATTGTATTTAGTCGAGGGTGATTCTGCGGGCGGTAGTGCGAAACAAGGTCGTAACCGTAAAATGCAGGCGATTTTGCCGTTGAAAGGTAAAATCTTGAACGTTGAACGTGCGCGCTTTGATAAGATGATTTCAAGTCAAGAAGTTGGTACGCTCATCACTGCTTTAGGTTGTGGGATTGGACGTGAAGAATACAATCCAGACAAATTACGTTATCACAAAATCATTATCATGACCGATGCGGACGTGGATGGTTCACATATTCGTACCTTGTTATTGACCTTCTTCTTCCGTCAAATGCCAGAATTGGTTGAGCGTGGATATATTTATATTGCACAGCCACCATTGTATAAGTTGAAGAAAGGTAAGCAAGAACAGTACATCAAAGATAATGATGCACTTGAAACTTACCTAATTTCTAATGCGATTGATGAACTTGCATTACATGTCAGCGCTGAAGCACCAGCTATTAATGGTGCAGCATTAGCGAGTGTGATTGCGGATTATCAGGTGTCACAGAAGAGCTTACAACGCCTCACTCAACGCTATCCTGCAAGTTTATTGGATGGTTTACTTGAGCTGGATGCATTTAAAACAGATCACAATCATGAACGTGACTATGTTGAATCATGGGCTGAGCAATTACGTGTTGCAATTGAAAAGTTACAACCAAGCTTACGTCCTGAGATTACATTAGAAACGTTTGAACGTGAAAATGCACAAGGTGAGAAATCAGCACATTATTGGCCACGTGTCACTATCTATGTACATAACTTACCGCATTCGTATTTACTCGATGCTGGTCTGTTAAATTCTGCTGAATATGCGCGTTTATTGAAGAATTCGAAGAGCTGGTTTAAGTTACTTGAAGAAGGAGCTTATCTGCAAAAAGGTGAGCGTCGTATTCAGGTAAGTAATTTCCATCAAGTATGGCAACATATTTTACAAGACTCGCGCCGTGGCATGATGATCCAACGCTATAAAGGTTTGGGTGAGATGAATGCTGAGCAGCTTTGGGAAACGACGATGGATCCTGAAAATCGAAATATGTTGCAAGTGACCATTGATGATGCAATTGAAGCAGATCGTATGTTCTCTTGTTTGATGGGTGATGATGTAGAACCACGTCGTGCCTTCATCGAAGAAAATGCACTAAATGCGGATATTGATGCTTAATTAAATTAATGTGAGATTTAGTTTGTATTATTTCTCTCGTATATAAGAAAAAGGCGATGCTTGATGCATCGCCTTTTTCTTATATGAAGGTTTCACGTGGAACATTCCGTTGATTAGGTTTTAACTAAATCGCTGACTTGAATGAGTGCATGTCCAAATAAATAACCAGCAGTAACCAGCACACTAATCCATAATAGCGCGCCTAAGATATTATAAATTACGAAATGGGTATAATTCATAGCACTAGAACCAGCGGCTAAAGGCGCAAAAGAACGTGCAAATGGGATAAAACGAGCCAATAGAATAGTTTTCCCGCCATGTTTTAAGAAAAATGTATTAGTTTTCTTTAGATATTCTTGTTTTATAAATCGAGATTCAATATTAAAAATTCGGTCACCAACATGACGACCAATGTGATAATTCACCATGTAGCCTAAAGCTGCGGCTATAAAAAGTAAGCTAATCATATAACCCAAATGCATAAATTCAATAACTGAACATAAAGCGCCTACGGTGAGTAAAAGACTATCGCCTGGTAAAAAGAACATAAACACAAAGGCGGTTTCTGAAAAGATAATCAAAAATAGGATCGCATAAATCCATAAGCCATATTCTTGAATTAAAATGGGAAGAATATGTTCAAAGTTAAAAATAAAATCTAAAGAATTCATTCAGTTTGTATGATCCAAAATCGAGTACTCACCAAATTGAAGTACAAAAATATAAAATGAACTTAGTTCTCGATGCGCATTTAAAAGTAATAACTTTAAAATGATAAGGTTGAGTATATCTAGCCTGAACCTAAAGCTCAATTTTATGAGAAAATTCCAATTTAGACCTGATCTGAAATGATTGGCAGAATCATTACACTTTTATCGGTATTTTTATTATTTTTTAGTCTCTAAGCAAATCGTAATGTCGTTATTTATTTTTCTATGATTAGAAAAAGCCTAATTCCCAAAAAGAGAATTAGGCATTTATTTTAAACTTCAAAAGAACTTTCTAACTCTTCAAGCTCCATCATCAACTCTAACAGTTGTTCTTCGTACTGTTCCAGCTTAGATTTTAGCTCAGTTTGTTCATTCATTAGCTTGATTAAATCATCTTTACGATGAGCTTCATACAGAGTGCTATCTGCTAATTCATTTTCAATTGCAGCTAAGCGTGGCTGAATCTTTTCAATTTGAGTTTCAGCTTTCTCAATATTTTTTCGAATAGGATGAGTTATTTCACGACGACGAGCGGCTTCTTTACGTTGCGCTTCTTTGTCAACTTTAGCTGCTGTATTTTGAGACGCTACTGTTTGTTGCTGTACTGCATTCTGTGAATTAATGAGCTGTTGGCGCGCTTCACGTAACCACTTGGCATAGTCTTGTAAATCACCCTCAAACTCCGTACATTTTCCTGCATGTACTAAAAGTAGATCATCACAGACACTGGCGATCAGTTGACGTTCATGTGAAACTAAGACCACTGCACCATCGAAATCTTGTAGAGCCATACTTAAAGCATGGCGCATATCTAAGTCTAAATGGTTGGTCGGTTCATCTAGAATTAAAACATTTGGGCGCTGCCATACGATCAGCGCCAAAGCTAAGCGAGCACGTTCGCCACCTGAAAAGCTTTCACACGGCGTATCCATACGTTCGCCACTAAAGCCAAATCCACCTAAAAAAGCACGCAATGCGGCTTCACTGATCTTTTTATCAGCAATACGAGCCAATTGTAGCATTGGACTGGCATTAGCATCTAAAGCATCCATCTGGTGCTGAGCAAAATATCCAATATTGAGTAATTCTGAGGCTTTACGTTCGCCTGCAAGTAATGGTAAATCACCCACTAAAGTTTTGATCAGCGTTGATTTACCCGCGCCGTTCATCCCTAGTAAACCAATACGAGAACTTGGAGTAATTTGCAGGCGAATTTTTTCAGCAATCATTTTATCGCCATAACCAATAGTCGCTGCATCTAAACTCAGCAAGGGTGAACTCATTTTGGTGGGTTCACGGAAACTAAAGGTAAATGGCGTATCGACATGAGCAGGTGCAAGTTGTTGCATGCGTTCCAACTGTTTGATACGGCTTTGCGCTTGGCGAGCCTTAGTTGCTTTGGCTTTAAAGCGATCAATAAATTTTTGCAGATGGGCGCGCGTTTCTTGTTGCTTTTCAAAAGCCTGTTGTTGTTGTGCTAAGCGCTCGCTACGTGTCGTTTCAAAGGTAGAGTAGTTGCCTGTATATAAAGTTAATTCTTGATTTTCAATATGAAGAATATGATCCGTAATTGCATCGAGAAAATCACGGTCATGCGAAATCAGCACCAATGTTCCTTCATAGGCTTTAAGCCAATCTTCTAGCCATAAGATGGCGTCTAAGTCCAAATGGTTCGTTGGTTCATCTAATAACAGTAAGTCTGAACGACTCATTAAGGTGCGTGCTAAGTTTAAACGCATCCGCCAACCACCAGAGAAGCTTGCGACATTTAAACGGATTTGATGGTCAAGAAATCCTAAACCTGCCATTAATTGGGCTGCTTTCGCAGGTGCTGCATAACCATGAATTTCATCAAATCGACCATGTAATTTGGCTAAATCATCATTACTCAGTTGATCTGGATGCGCTAATTTTTCTTGAATGTCCCAATATTCTTCGTCACCAGACAAAACAAAATCAATTGCTGGCATTTCTAAGGCTTTAATTTCCTGAGCCATGTGTGCCACAGTCCAAACCGCTGGACGAGTTAGATTCCCTTCATCTGCAACCAAGTCACCTAAGAAAGCAGCAAATAGTGTTGATTTGCCTGCGCCATTCACGCCAGTAAGACCAATTTTCCAGCCAGGATGAAGCTGCATCGATGCTTTTTGAAATAGAACTCGCCCACCACGGCGTAATGAAACTTGGTCAAATTGAATCATGAGTATGCAAAATAGCGAAGAGATAGCTGCATTTTAAGGTGATCGCCCATGAATGCAAATTTTTATATTACAGATCAAACTGATCGAATTAAATCATTCTACCAATAAAAATAGAGTAAAAGCTCTATTTTTGTCATTCAAATCAGATTATTATTTAGTTTTAGTGAAAAATAAGCAACAAGATTAAAAGTATAGTGACAGGATTAGGGATGAACAAAGCAATTCTTGCCGTGGGGGCAATGCTGATGTTGGGGGGAAGTATGCAGGTCAATGCAGATACTAAAATTTGTGTTTTTGACTTGTTGGGAAAATCTGTCGATGCGATTGGTGCTGTACCGAGTTATGCAATTGCACAAAAAGCCATTAGTTTTGCCTTAGATAAGCGTAATCAACGTCGTCTGATCAGTAGTATAGGTAATCAGGTCTACGAAGTTGTCGGTATATCACAAATTGGTCTGGCTTATATTTTCGTTAAAGATAAAAAAATGGATACGATTGAGCAGATCAAAGGTAAAAAATTTGCTGTTCTCGCCTATGATGAAGCACAAAAGATTGTTGTAAAAAGTCTGGGTGGACAGGCAGTCCTTTCGGATATTTCGGATATTGCCTAAAAGTTTAACAGTGGTGAGGCCGACATTATGGCGGTACCTGCTTATGTCTATAAGCCACTGGAACTATACATAGATATTTCATCAATGAGTAAAATGTGATGAGTGCTATTAAAAATCAGTAAAACCCGATGTATGTAAATAAAAGGACTAGGCTTTTAGTTAAGATCTGACTATATTCGTCTCTCGGTGGTGGAAAAATATGCAAAAACAGCAAACAAGGGAAAACAAAATGAAAAAAGGACTTTGGGCATTGAGTGCTGCGACTCTATTTGTCATGACTACTCCTGTACAGGCAAAACAAGAAATTTGTGTATTTGATTTATTAGGAAAAGCGGGTGAATCTTTTAAGCTTGTCGAGGAGTGGAAGCTTGCTTCAAAAACATGGCAAGCTGATGTTGAGCTGATCCCTTATCAAGACGAAGAGAAAGCAGAAAAAGATTTTGATGCGGGCAAATGTGACGGGGTTTATATGACCTCTATGCGTGCTCGTAAATATAATAAATTTGCAGGATCTGTTGATGCTATAGGCGCGGTGACTAGCAATGCGATTGCACAGAAAGCAATTACTTATGTGCTTGATAAGCGTAACCAACACCGTCTAACTGCAACAACTAATGGTGAGAAATACGAAGTTGTTGGTATTATTCAAGTTGGCTTAGCCTATACTTTCGTACGTGATAAAAATATAGATACGATTGAAAAGGCCAAAGGCAAAAAATTTGCGTATTTACATTATGATCAAGCGCAAAAAACGATTGTTGAAAGCATAAATCTTGTTGCTGTGCCCTCTGATATTTCAGATTTTGTGAAGAAGTTTAACAGTGGTCAGGTTGATGTAATTGCTGCACCAGCATATGCATATAAACCTTTAGAGATTAATAAAGGTTTAGCAAATGGTGCATTATTTAATTTTCCAGTTGTGAACATCACGGGGGATTTAATTATTCGCCCTGGGCAATTCCCAAGTGGTTTTGGTACCCAATCTCGACAATGGTTCGTGAACAAATTGCCAAGTAACTTCGCAATGGTAAAGCGTTTAGAAGCGGGTATGAATGCGAAAAGAATTACATTGTCTAGTGAAGATAAAATTCGCTATCAAAAAATGTTGCGTGATGGACGAATGAACTTGACCAGACAAGGGGTCTACGATGCCAGCATGATGAACGTCCTCAAACGAGCACGTTGTACGGTTGAACGCACTAACTTTGAATGTTCTTTGAGTGCCGAATAGTTATAGGTTTGTTCCTGAATTTATAAATTGATTAACGAAAGTCATCACTTATCACAAATATGTTTATGAAAATAAGTGAATGAGATAAAACAGGACAAAAAGTAAACATTATTGACATAAAAATAGAGCACAAGCTCTATTTTTTTTTGAAAAACATGATTAATATTTGCTTCGAACAAGGAGACAAACATAAAGTTTGTGGAAGGATGAAAAATATGAAAAAAATTGCGTTAGCTATTGCAGCAACTTCGATCTTAGGTGTATCTGCTTCTACTCAAGCAGCAATTGATGTGTGTGTATTCGACTTATTAGGAAAGTCAGGTGAATCATACAAAATGATGCAGGACTGGGCACTTGCAGCAAAAGGCTGGGGCGCTGATGTAAACCTTCTTGCAATCACAGATGAACAAGTCGCTGATAATAACTTTAAAGCGGGTAAATGTGCTGCTGTAGCAATGACAGCAATGCGTGCTCGTCCATATAACAAGTTTGCGGGTTCTATTGACTCTTTAGGTGGTGCGCCAAGTAATGAAATCGCTCAACGTGCGATTACTTATGTTCTAGATCAACGTAATGCAGCAAAAATGGTAACTAACCTTGGTGGTAATAAATACGAAGTTGGTGGTATTGCTCCATTAGGTGCGGCTTATATTTTCGTGCGTGATAAGAGCATTAACTCAATTGAAAAAGCAGCGGGTAAAAAATTCGCAGTATTGGGTTATGATGACGCGCAAAAAATTATGGTACAACGCGTAGGTGCACAAGCTGTACTTTCTGATATTTCTAACTTTGCTGCTAAATTTAACAATGGCCAAGTAGATATGGTAGGTGCTCCTGCTTATGCATATAAGCCATTAGAGTTGAGCAAAGGCTTAGGTGCTAACGGTGCGATGTTTAACTTCCCAGTGTTACAAGTGACTGCGGATCTTGTGTTACGCCCAGAAAAATTCCCAGCTGGTTTTGGCCAAAAATCTCGTGATTATTTTGTGAAGCAACTTCCAAAAGCTTTCGCAATGATCAAGCGTTATGAAGCTGAAATTCCAGCAAAATACAAAATGAACTTAACTCCTGAAGACAAGTTAAAATATCAAAAATTAATGCGTGATGGTCGTTTAGAAATGACTAAACGTGGTATTTATGATGCTAGTATGATGTCAGTATTGAAGAAAGCACGTTGTTCAGTAGACAAAGCGAACTTTGAATGTGCATTACCTGGTGAATAATCATCAAATGCTATAAAAGTAACTTAAAGCCTAGATTTTTCTAGGCTTTTTGTTTTTAAGTGCTTGTCATTTAAGTCATTGTCTTTATATAGAAATATCGCAATCATACTCATATAAAAACAAATGAAATCGAGAAGATTTAAAATATGGTTTAATCAGGAAGATTAAAAACGACTGTATTTAAACATATATTCATTTGAAGACCTTATTAGGATAGAACGTTGCTCTTCATATACGTAAATGTTTGGCAACAAAACAATATAGATGCAAAGGAAAAATAATATGCAATGGTTTAAGCCTTTACTACTTGCGACAGGCATAGCAGCTGTCTCTATTGCAGCTCAAGCAAAACAAACAATGTGTGTATTTGATATCGTAGGTAAAAGCGGCGATGTGTATGCACTGATGAAAGACTATCAATTGGCTGCAAAAAGCTGGAGTGCTGATGTTGAGTTGAAAGTAGGAACCAATGAAGCGGTCATTGCAGAAGATTTTAAAGCAGGGAAATGTGATGGCGTCAGTATCACAGGTATGCGAGGCCGACAATTCAATTCATTTACAGGCTCATTAGATGCAATTGGTGCTATCACCGACCTTAAGCTTGCTGTCAAAGTGATGCAAGGGTTAGCCAGTCCAACTTTTGCCAAAGCGATGGTGAATGGTAAATATGAAGTGGCTGGTGTGATTCCGATTGGTGATGCATATTTATTAGTAAATGACCGTAATATCAATACCGTTGCAAAAGCTGCAGGTAAAAAAATTGCGGTTTTAGACTATGATGAAGCACAAAAAATTATGGCTTCACAAGTGGGTGCTCAAGCTGTAAGTTCAGATATCACTAATTTTGGTGCTAAATTTAATAATGGTCAGGTTGACATCATTGGTGCACCTGCTGCCGCGTTTAAACCATTAGAACTTTACAAAGGTTTAGGTACTAAAGGGGCGATTGTCAATTACCCAATCTTGCAGGTGACAGGCAACCTGATTATCCATCCTGATAAATTCCCTGCTGGTTTTGGTCAAAAATCAAGGGAATGGGTGAAGGCACAGTTACCACGTGCTTTTGGCATACTTGGCAAGATGAAAGCGGATATTCCACAAAAATACTGGATGGAAGTTCCTGCGGCTGACAAGCCTGGCTACCAAAAGCTGATGCGTGAAGCGCGTATCAACCTGACTGCAAAGGGCATTTATGACAAGCGTATGATGAAATTGCTATGGCAATTCCGTTGTCGTGAAGATGCCAAGAACTTTGAGTGTGCGCTACAGGATGAAAACTATAAATAATCCTGTAAAAAGTCTTTAAACACACTTTAAACTTCAAATACAGACCCGATATTGAGTATGTTATACTGAATATCAAGTCTTTTATTTTTTTAAAGACATATTGAAGTCTGAGGAACATCATCATGAACGCCCAAGCTCTTGAATTGTCAGATAATGCTGCCAAAAAAGTTCGCCAGTTACGTGAAAGTGAAGGGAATAACGATCTCATGTTACGCGTTTATGTCACGGGTGGAGGGTGTTCTGGATTCTCTTATGGCTTTAATTTTGCTGAAAGTGTCAATGAAGATGATGCTGAATTCAGCAATGGTGATGTAAAAATGCTGGTTGATTCCCTGAGCTATCAATACTTGGTTGGTTCAGTGGTTGATTATCTTGAAGGATTGGAAGGTTCCCGCTTCGTGGTGCAAAACCCGAATGCAACGACAACTTGCGGTTGCGGATCATCTTTCTCGATTTAATAGATTCTAATGATAAAAAAGCTTCTCAATTCGAGAAGCATTTTTATTGCTTTAAGTTTAAACAGCGGTGATGGTTCCCAATATACGATCACCTGAAGCGCCTGTCACAGTGGGTAAATTCCCACTCAGTTGTTCAACGAAACGCATGGCTAACCATGCAAACGCCGTCGCTTCGACCCATGTCGGTGCTAAGCCAAGGGCATCCGTGGTTTGTACTGACCAATTGTGTTTGCGTAAGCGCCAACGTAATTGTTCCAATAAATAAGAATTATAAGCACCGCCGCCACAAACGTAGAGTTCGCCTGTTTCCATGCTAGAACGATAGACTGCTTTTTGAATTGCCCTTACGGTAAGTTTCAGTAAGGTCGCTTGAATATTTTCAGGTGTATCTTCGAGTTCGTCATAGGTTAAATCATTGCGCCAATCGATCAGTTGATCATCTAACCAATCAATATTGAAGTCTTCGCGACCTGTACTTTTTGGAGGTTCTTTCGAAAAGTATTCGTGTGAGTGCAATCGATCTAATAGGGAACGTATTGGATGGCCATAAGCAGCCCAGTCGCCATTTTCATCGTATGGATGCCCTGTATGACGATGACACCATGCATCCATTAACATATTTGCAGGGCCTGTATCAAAGCCATAAACACCGTCAAGGTCATTTGCAGGCAACATACTGACATTGGCAATACCGCCTAAATTCAAAATGACACGATGGATACTGTCATGCTGAAACAAAGCTTGATGGAAAGCTGGTACTAAAGGAGCACCCTGTCCACCAGCCGCCATATCACGACGACGAAAATCAGAAACGACAGGGAGTTGAGTAATTTCAGTGATGATATTTGGATCACCAATTTGTAAGGTAAAGCCATGCTCAGGGCGATGGCGAATAGTTTGCCCATGAGAACCAATCGCCTTGATTTGATTACGATCTAAATTGTTCCTTTCAATCAGCGTATTAATGCCATGTCCAATCATTTGTGCCAAAGCGACATCGGCTTTACCCATACGATCAATTTCATTGTCGTCAGGAAGCGTTAAAGCCATTAATTCATCGCGTAATTCAGGCTCAAAAGGCACAGTCAGTGTGGCATGTAGTGTTAAAGGGTCAAATGAACTTGCAACAATATCAACACCATCCATGCTCGTGCCTGTCATTACACCAATATAGATCGCGCTCATATACAACTTATCCTGCAAGATGCTGAAAAAATGTTAGTATATCGCACAAATTGAATAACTGATGTGTTTAGGTTTTGTGATGTCAAATTTCTTGCCAGCCGAAGAACAGCTTGCTCTCATTCAACGAGGCACGCACGAGATTATCTCTGAAGAAGATTTACTGAAAAAACTGAAAGAGAATCGTCCTCTCCGTGTAAAAGCAGGCTTTGACCCTACGGCTCCTGATTTACACTTGGGACATACGGTTCTGATCAATAAATTAAAAACCTTTCAGGATTTAGGTCATGAAGTTACTTTCCTGATTGGTGACTATACGGCCATGATCGGTGACCCAACGGGTAAGAGTGCAACGCGTCCGCCGTTGTCACAAGAGCAGGTCATTGCCAATGCAAAAACCTACCAAGAACAAGTTTTTAAAATCTTGGACCCGAATAAAACTAAAGTACGTTTTAACTCGGAATGGTTTAATGAAAAATCTGCGGCTGACCTGATCCAACTGGCAAGCCAGCAAACTGTTTCACGTATGCTGGAACGTGATGACTTTACTAAGCGCTATAACAACCATCAACCTATTGCAATCCATGAGTTTTTATATCCATTGGTACAAGGCTATGACTCGATTGCGCTTGAAGCAGATGTTGAGTTAGGTGGAACAGACCAAACTTTTAACTTGCTCATGGGACGTACTTTACAGGGTCGTTACGGTCAAGAATCACAAGTCTGCATCACTGTACCGATTCTTGAAGGTTTAGATGGCGTCAATAAGATGTCTAAATCTTTAGGCAACTATATTGGTGTACTTGATACCCCAGGCGCAATGTACCAAAAAATCCTGTCAATGCCAGATAGCTTGATTGAACGCTACTTTGATTTACTCAGCTTTAAGTCACTGGATGAAATCAAAGTCTTGCTGGATGAAATGGCTGCGGGTCGCAATCCACAAGAAATCAAACGTATCTTGGCACTTGAACTGGTGGAGCGTTTCCATGATGCAGAAGCGGCTGAAAATGCACACAAGAGCGCAGGCAATCGTGTAACCGAAGGCGAAGTACCTGAAGATACACCAGAAGTGACAATTTCTCGTGGTGAGTTTGGTGGTGAGTTATTTATTGCCACAATTCTTCGTGTTGCTGGTTTAAACCCAAATGCAGCTGCTGCAAAAGATGCCGTGGGTCGTGGTGCGGTTAAAGTTGACTGGAATGTGGTTGATATGAGCTTCTCTGTAAAAGAGAATGTCACTTTAATCATCCAATCGGGTAAAAAAGCGATTGCTCGTGTGACTTTTACTGATTAAATCACAATGGAAAAATAAAGAGCAGGCCATTAGCCTGCTTTTTATACGTAAATAGCTGATAAAAACAACGAAAACACTAATTTTGTAGAAAAAAGAAACATGCAAAAGAAAATAATAAAAAAGGGGGTTGTGTTGGGAGAGGAATGGTGTAGAATGCACATCCATCGGCGGTGATGCAGATAAAAACTTGTTGAGAAACAAGGATTTGGCTAGATTAGTTAGGT